>QNBQ01000340.1 GCA_003645735.1 Candidatus Poribacteria bacterium | reverse complement strand
CGCCCTCATCCCCACCGTCAGCGTCCTGGGCCTTCAGATAGGGGTGCTTTTGAGCGGCAACATGATAGTCGAGACGGTCTTCAGCTGGCCCGGGCTGGGGTCGCTGGCCGTCGAGGGGATATATGCGAGGGATTACCCGCTGGTTCAGGGGATAGTCATGATCTACGCGGCCACTTACGTCTTCGTCAACCTGGCCGTCGACATCCTCTACACCTGGCTCAACCCGAGGGTCGAGGTGACATGAGGTTCGAGAGGGCGGCTTATCATTGGAGGAGGTTCAAGAGGGACAAGGTTGGGCTTGCCAGCGGGGTTGTCGTGCTGCTCTTCGTCTTGATGGCGATCTTCGCCCCCTTCATAGCCCCGCACGACCCGGAGGAGGCCGATCTGAACAAGAGGCTCAAACCGCCGGCATGGATGGAGGGGGGCGATTGGCGGCACCCGTTGGGATGCGATCAGATGGGGAGGGATATCCTCTCCAGGATCATCTACGGCTCCAGGATAAGCATATTCATCGGGGTGACGGTCGTGCTCTTGGCTGCGGCGGTCGGGACCGTCCTGGGGCTTATAGGGGGGTATTACGGCGGCTGGATAGACACCGTCCTTTCCACCATAGTCGACATACTGCTGGCCTTCCCGCTGCTGGTCTTCTCGATAGCCCTGATGGCGGCGACCGGCCCCGGCATCAAAAACCTGATCCTCGCCCTGACCTATAAGGAGTGGGTTCCGTTTTACAGGTTGGTGAGGGGAGAGGTTTTGGTGGCCAAGAAGATGGAGTATACGGAGGCGGCCAGGTCGATAGGCGCCGACGATCTTTACATCATGTTCAGGCACATCCTGCCCAACGTCCTGACGCCTGTGGTGGTGCTCGCGACGCTGGACGTGGCCAACATCATCCTCTCGGAGGCCTCCCTCAGTTTCTTAGGCCTGGGAGTTCAACCCCCCACCCCGGCCTGGGGGCTGATGGTGAACGAGGGCAGACAGCACCTCCTGACCAGCTGGTGGGTCTCGACCTTCCCCGGGGTGGCGATCGTCATACTCGTTTTGGCGCTTAACCTCTTCGGCCAAAGCCTCAGGGAGGCGTTTGAGCCTAGGTTGCGTGAGAAATGATCTTCCAAGGAGGGAAGGGGGATGGTTAGAAAGGCGATCATATCGGCGTTGATCATTACGACGGCGATCTGGTGGCTGGGATGCGGGGGACAGAGGGAGGGCGCTGAAAAGACGCTGGTCGTCGGTATAGTCCAGACCCTCCCGACCCTCGACCCGGCCATGCACAGGGATAGAACGGTCGAATCCGTTCTGAGGAACATATTCGACTGCCTGACGACCAGGGACGCGCAGATGAACGTCGTGCCCCAGCTGGCCGAATCCTGGGAGCTGGTGGACGACCTGACCTGGAAGTTCAAGCTGAGGAAGGGCGTGAAGTTCCACAACGGGGACGAGCTGACCGCCGAGGACGTGGTCTTCACGATAGAGAGGATAATCAAGCCGAACATGATAGCCGGGCGCTCATCGCCGAGGAAGGGGCTTATAGGGCCGGTGGTCGGGGCGGAGGCCGTCGATAAATACACCGTGCTGATAAAGACCTCCAGGCCGTGGCCCATCCTGCCCGTCATGCTCACCTTCATAGAGATCGTCCCCAAGAGATACATCCAGGAGAAGGGCGACGAGTATTTCGCCGAACATCCGGTCGGGACGGGGCCGTTTAAGTTCGTCGAGTGGATCAAGGGCGAGAGGCTTGTGCTCGAGAGGTTCGAGGATTACTACGGCGGCTCGCCCGCAAGGCCGCCCGTGGGGCCTGCCAAGATCGACAGGCTGATATTCAAGCCGATCCCCGAGCCGGCAAGCAGGATAGCCGCCCTGAAGGCGGGGGAGTGCCACATAATCCAGAACCTCCCGCCCCACCTGGTGGAGGAGGTCGAGGCCGACCCCAGGACCAAAGTCCTGTCGTGTGAGGGGACGAGGTCGTTCTTCCTGGGGATGAACTGGACCAAGCCGCCGTTCGAGAACCCCAAGGTCAGGGAGGCGGTCTGCCGCGCGGTGAACGTCGACCTGATAATCGAGACGATCATGAAGGGGATGGCGATAAAGCTTGCCGGGCCGCTCGTCCCCGCCGCCTTCGGTTATAACGACCAGCTCAAGCCGATCGAATACGACCCGGAGCTGGCCAGAAAACTGCTCAAGGAGGCGGGCTATCCGGAGGGGTTCGAGGTGGAGCTGGACACCGACAAGGACATGAAGGAGATCGCCGAGGCGATAGCCGCCGACCTGTCGAAGGTCGGGATCAAGGCGAAGGTGAGGGTCTGGGAGTGGGGCGTCCTGAAGCCTCAGCTCGAGAAACACGAGAGGGATCTGTTCCTCTTCAGCTGGGGCAACGCCAGCCTCGACCCGGTCGGGATACTCATCCCCGTCTTCAAAACGGGCGGGAGGGGCAACTACACCGGATACTCCAACCCGAAGGTCGACCAGCTGCTCGAGAAGGCCGAGACGGGGATGGATCCCGAAAAGCGCAAGGCCTACTTCAGGGAGGTTCAGAGGATACTGCATGAGGACAAGCCGGTCGTCTTCCTGTTCGCCCCCAAGGAGATATGGGGCGTGAGGGCGTCCGTGAGGGGATGGTCGCCCACGCCCGACGGAAGGATGGACATGCACGATGTCTACCTCGCGTCTGATTGAGGTCAGGAACCTCAGCACATACTTCTTCACCCAGGAGGGGGTGGTCAGGGCGGTCGAGGGGGTCTCCTTTTCGATCGACAAGGGCGAGACGCTCGCCCTGGTAGGGGAAAGCGGCTGCGGCAAATCGGTCACCGCCCTCTCCATCATGAGGCTCGTCCCCCCTCCCGGCAGGATCGTGAGCGGCGAGGTGATATTCGACGGGAGGGATCTTCTGAAGCTGAGCGAGAGGGAGATGAGGAGGGTGCGGGGCGGCGAGATAGCGATGGTCTTCCAGGACCCCATGACCTCCCTCAACCCCGTCTACACGGTCGGCGATCAGATGGTGGAGGCGATAAAGCTGCACAGAGGGGTCTCAGATAAGGAGGCCAAGGAGATAGCGATCGAGATGCTCTCCAAGGTGAACATACCGGAGCCGAGGGTCAGGTTCGACGAATACCCCCACCAGATGTCGGGCGGGATGAGGCAGAGGGTGATGATAGCCATGGCCCTATCGTGTAACCCGAAGCTGCTTATAGCCGACGAGCCGACCACGGCGCTGGACGTGACCACCCAGGCGCAGATACTCGACCTCATGAGGGATCTCCAGGGCGATTTCGGCATGTCGATACTGTTCATCTCGCACGACCTGGGGGTGGTGGCCGAGATAGCCGACAAGGTGGCCGTCATGTATGCGTCGAGGATAGTCGAATACGCCGGCCTGGAGGAGCTTTTCTCGAACCCGAAACATCCCTATACGATCGGCCTGCTGGAGTGCCGGCCCAGGCTCGGCATGCCCAAGACCCAGAAGCTTTACACGATACCAGGGAT
>QNBQ01000339.1 GCA_003645735.1 Candidatus Poribacteria bacterium | reverse complement strand
TCATCGATGAGACGGTCAAGCCCAACAAGCTCTACTACTACATCGTCAGGGCGATCGACGGCGAGGGGAGGGGTTACGATTCGGAGGTGGCCGGGCCGGTCAAGCCGACCGGCGAGCTTTTCCACTCGGGGCGAAAATGGGTGTTGGTCGGGCTGATCGTCCTGTCGGCGGTCATCCTTTACTCGCTCTACACGGCACACGAGGGGATGAGGATCAGACGGATACCGGGCCTTGAGGCGGTGGACGAGGCGATAGGGAGGGCGACGGAGATGGGCAGGCCGGTGCTTTACGTTCTGGGGCTGGCCGGGGCCAGCAGCCTGACAACCATCGCCTCCATGAACATCCTCGCCCAGGTCGCGAAGCGGTGCGCCGAATATGAGACGAGGCTGATCGTCCCGTGTTACGACCCGGTCGTGATGAACATCGTCCGCGAGATCGTCCGCAACTCATACTCCCAGGCGGGCAGACCGGATCTATACAGGGAGAGCGACATCTTCTTCCTCTCCGACGTCCAGTTCGCATATGCGGCGGCGGTGGACGGGATAATGATGCGCGAGAGGCCGGGGGCCGTCTTCCTCCAGGGGTATTTCTACGCCGAGTCGCTGATACTGGCCGAGACCGCCAACACGATCGGCGCGATCCAGATAGCCGGCACGACCGCCGACGCCCAGCTCCCCTTCTTCATCGCCGCCTGCGACTACACCCTGATCGGCGAGGAGATGTTCGCCGCAAGCGCTTACCTTTCGAGGGATCCGAAGCTGCTCGGGACGATAAGGGGGCAAGATATCGGCAAATTGATCCTCATATTTCTGCTGCTGATCGGCGTTTTTCTGGAGCTTCTTGGGGTTCACTGGCTGACCGCCTTCTTCGACATATCCCAGACGAGGTGAGGCGATGAGGCAGAGGATCCCCCTCATCATCTGTTTCATCTGCGGTTTGACGATGGCCGTCCAGTTCTTCATACCCCACCAATACTCACAGGCCGTCTACAGCGAAGCGGTCAACTGGCTGAGGGTGATAGGGGTTTTCGGGTTCGTCATCGGTTTCGGCACGCTGATAAACATCCACGTCAGGAGGGTCATGAGGGGAGGGGCGAACGCCCCCTACAGCCTGGTGCTGCTTTTGGGGCTTTTCGGGACGATCATCGCCTGGCTGATCGATAGGGAGAAGGAGAGGTTTTTCGACTGGATCTTCTACAACGTCCAGATGCCGCTCGACTCGACCATCTTCTCGCTCCTCGCCTTCTTCATAGTCTCGGCGGCCTACAGGGCGTTCAGGGCCAGGACGCTGGAGGCGACGCTGTTGCTCGTCGCAGCCGTGCTCGTCATGATAGGCAACATACCGATAACCGACGTGGTGTGGGGCTGGCTGGCCGAAAAGCTGGGGCTTAAGGAGGGGTTGCCGGGGGAGGTTAAGGATTGGATACTGGCCGTGCCGAACATGGCCTCGAGGAGGGCGATCTACCTGGGCGTGGGCCTGGGAGGGGTGGCCCAGTCGCTTAAGATCATCCTCGGCATAGAGAGGGCGCACTTCGGAGGGGGAGGATGAGGGCAAGGATCAGATGGGCGATATACCTGTTGGTTTTCCTATCGGTGCTCATCCCGATGTTAACGGGGATCTCCTTCCCCGTGGGGAGGATTTCGGAGTCAACCCAGGCCGTTTTCGATTACATCGAGTCGCTCCCCGAGGGATCGGTCGTGGCCATATCGTTCGACTACGGCCCGTCGGTTATCCCCGACGTCCAGCCGATAGCCAAGGCGCTCATAGCCCACTGTTTCAAGAGAAACCTAAAGGTCATGGGGTTCGCGCTCTGGCCGACCGGCGAGCCGTTGGGGAGGAGGGCGTTCGAAGAGGTGGCCGAGAAGATGGGGAAGGTTTACGGCGAGGATTACGTCTACTTCGGCTACAGGGCGGGCTACTCCACCGTGATGCTCCAGATGGGCGAGGACATAAGGAAGGTGTTCGAGCAGGATTACAGGAAGACGCCGACGGATCGGATACCGATGATGAAGCACATCAGGAACTACAAGGACATCGACCTGCTGGTCGATCTGGCGGCGGGTGACAGCGTCGAGACCTGGATAGTCTACGCCTACACGAAGTTCGGCCAGAAGCTGGCCGCCGGGGTCACCGGCGTGATCGTCTCCCAGATGTATCCCTACATCCAGGCCGGCCAGCTCGTGGGGGTTATCCCCGCGATGCGCGGCGGGGCCGAATACGAGGAGCTGATCGATTACTCCAAGCTGCTGGGCGAGCCCGGGATGGCCAAAACGGGGATGAGCATTCAGTCCATCGTCCACCTCCTGCTCATGATCCTCATAGCGATCGGCAATTTGGAGTTCGTCATGATGAGAAGGAGGAGATGAGCGATGGAAGCGATAAGCATGTGGGTGGCCGCCATCCTAACGCTTTGCATCTACAGCTTCCTCTACAAGGACAACCCGTTTTACAAGTTCGCCGAACACCTGTTCGTCGGGGTGGCGATGGGCTACTCGGCGGTGCTGACCTTCAGGGACGGCTTCATCCCCTACGTCTGGAAGTATCTCAAGGCGGGGATCGTCGGGGAGAGGATAAGCTACGCGGTGGTGGATCTGTGGAGGGACACGGCGGAGGTGTTCGTTTTGAGGCAGACCGAGCCGGAGAGGCTGCTCGTCATCTTACCGACGATCATCGGCCTATGCTTCTTCGCCCGGTTCATACCGAGGATAAGCTGGCTCGTCAGATACCCGATCGCCTTCACGCTGGGCTTGGGAACGGGGATAGCCCTGCCGCTGG
This sequence comes from Candidatus Poribacteria bacterium, assembly GCA_003645735.1. Taxonomy (GTDB): domain Bacteria; phylum Poribacteria; class WGA-4E; order B28-G17; family B28-G17; genus B28-G17. The sequence continues at coordinate 705 of QNBQ01000339.1, read as the reverse complement.
GGCTGCAGATGAACATCTACCAGCAGATGTATGGGACTTTAAGCCCGTTCGGGATGATCTCGAAGCTCAGCCCGTTCCAGATCTTCAACGCCGTCCTGATGTTGGTGGGCGTCGTCTGCACGCTCACCTACTTCTTCTTCTCGGCGGAACACCGCGGCGGGATAAGATGGGTTTCGAGGATCGGGGTCATCTTCCTGATGATCGGCTTCGGCTCCGCCTTCGGCAACACCGTCATGGGACGTGTGTCGCTCCTGATCGGCAGGATGTTCTTCCTGAGGGACTGGGTCAACGAGGTGATAAGGGAGGTGTCGGCTATCTTCGGCTGAGGCTCAGCTTTTGATCCGAACCTTCCTCCCCTCCACCTCTATCTTCCCCTCGGCGTAGAGCTTTATGACCTCCGGGTAGAGCCTGTGTTCCACCTGATGTATCCTTTCTAGCAGCGTCTCCTCGGTGTCGTCATCGCGGACCCTGACCGGCTCCTGTGCGATGATCGGCCCCGTGTCCACCCCTTCATCGACGAAGTGTATCGTCACGCCGGTCACCTTCACGCCGTAATCCAGGGCCTGTCTTACCGCGTGCATCCCAGGGAAGGAGGGGAGCAAGGCGGGGTGGATGTTGAGGATCTTGTTGCGCCATTTCCTGACGAACTTCGGCTGAAGGATCTTCATGTAGCCGGCCAGCACGACCAGCTCGACCCCGTAGCTT
>QNBQ01000338.1 GCA_003645735.1 Candidatus Poribacteria bacterium | reverse complement strand
TCCTCTTCGTTGCCGAACACACCCGGCTCTAAACCAAAGAATGTTCTCTCCAGATAACAAGCGAACTTATCTAGGGCGTTTGTGAGCGGCTTCAACTCCAGGTGTGGTTTGCCATCCTCATAGTATGCCGCAAGAGCCTCTAGGAAAACAGGATGCTTCACCTTCAAACGAGCATAGGTGAGGAACTTCGGAGAGAGATCCACAAGCATTCGAGCCGTGCTTCCCCCACCCCAAAGGATATTCAGCGCCTCAAGCAGCGCCTTTAGACGTTCACGTTTATCATCAGCTTGTAGTTCCACTATCAATCCCTTCCGAGGAGGGGAAGCATCTTGGATCACACACTGAGGCATCTGTGAGAGTAACGAGCGCAAATCTTCTTCCTGCTTGCTTTCTTCCTTTTCCTGTGACTTCGGCTGAATCAGCTCATAGCGGCTCCACCAGGTGCCTACTCGATCTAGTTCCACCAATATCACACCTTTGAACACGTTGTTGTAGATCTCGGTCTCAAACATATTGCCTCCGGTGGTCATGGCTTGACCGAAGCGTTCGAAGGAACGGGTGCCGAGATCCCGGTCCCCCTGGAAGGGGAAAAGCCCCACCGCCGCTGAGACGCGCACGGGCGAAGTCCGACGCCGTCCACCCGAGGGATCCAAGTAGCCGAAGAGATCTTCGTCGATATACTCCCAGGGCCGCACGGGTGGAGTGACTTCCTGGCCGCTCACCTGGGCGAAGGGTTCGGAAAGCTGATAGCCTAAATCCTCCAGCCGATCTCGGAGCATCCGCCGCAGGGCTTGCCCGGAGATGTAGGGGATTGTGGAACCATCGGGCAGAGTGACTTTTTTGGTTACCACCACGTTGCCTTCAGTGTGAGAGGCATTGACATTGCCAGCTGAAATTTTGGCCAGATATCCGATAGTGATAGCTTTGCTCATGGATTATCCCTCCTTTGTTTCAGTTTGCTCTCCTTTTTGGGATGCATCCTTACGCAGGTAGCTGTTCATGGCGTATATAGAGAGCAATGTCTTGACCCGTCTCCACGGCACTCCCGCAATGCGCTCGCCCTTCTCTATTTTGAGAAGCTCTTCGGGAACTGTTAAGTTCAAGCGGAATTGGATATCGTTAAGCACCCGGTAGAAATCCTCCGGGTTCTTGGCGTTGCGCAGGGCATATAAAAGCCCCATCTCATTGTGACCTTGGGCTGTTTCCCCAAGGGTGTGTCCAAAACCGGCCAGCATACGCTGGAATTTCTCATCCATGGCAAACACCTCCTTCATGTATTGGTTAAACACATCTAAGGTGCCCCGCACTAACGGGCGGGGATCTTTCTCACGGGCGCGGACATCGAAGAGGAAATCCTCCACAAAGGGAAGGGGATCATCGAACTCCATCACCGCCCGAGCGATGCGATCGCGCCAAATAGATTCCCTGTTTCGATCTCGCTGTGCCTCAAATTGTCCCAGGATGAGCGTGAGGCGCCGGTGAGGGTTAGGATCTATCTGCTTTTGGAGGAGCGTTTCTATCCATAGTTCATAGAGGCGGTAAAGCTGCTGCAGCTTATTAAATTCTCGTAGAGCATGCATGTTGAAAGCTCTTCCAGGCGATCCTGTGATGGCGTAAAGAGTGAGCGGAAAGGGTGGTTTGCCCGGAAGCGCGCCCAAAAGTGCCGCTAAATGCCTTCGCCCTTCCTCAGAGAGCCGGTTAGACTGCCGCACATGAGCGAAGAGAGCTAATAGCAGTCCAAGCGTTGTTTCGTGAATGTAAGGGCCGGAGAACGCGATCGGGGCATTGCCACCTTTTTCATCCTTAACCAAAGGCCTGAGCACCTCTCTATAAAGGCGTCGAAGCTCCTCCAAATCCGTGTGGAAGATAAAAAAGTGAAAAGCGTCCCGTCCCTGGGCTTTCCAAAGCCAGCCTAAGTATCCAGCTAACCCGGCTAGGGCGCAGCGAGAACACAACTTCAATCCCCGCTTGACACCAGGATAAAAGTTGGCGAACTTTTGAGGATCGACAAGGAAAGGAAACATCCACATTTTGGCGTTGATAATTCGACCGCTCCTGCCACACATATCGCAAATTTGAGCGTTCTTGCTTAGACTCCTAGGTAGGTTTTCAGGCTTAGCCTGTAAGTTAATGAAGAGACTTGCCGGATACCTCCATCCTTTCCCGTTTCGCAGCTTTTCCATCAGCCAGCTAAGCACTTCTTGGATATCGTATTCTCCTTCACCGAATCGCTCCAACAGCACAACCAGCCCCATATCTATCCAGAAATTACCGGTGGAAGCATCTCGAGATAAGGATATCTTCATTTTCTCACCTCCCCAGAACGGCCACCTCTAACCCTTTGAGCCGAGTGGCTCCATACTCTTCGGCGAAAGGTCAATCACCGCTCCTTAAGGTAAAAGGAGATCTCCCGAGCAAATGTTTTAAAGTCGTCCAACTTATCCAGCAAGCCATAGAGTCTTCGCACGTCAACACGGATGTATTCGTGCACGAGGATATTGCGCAGGCCAACCATTCCCAGCAGAACTTCGGCGAGGGAATCACTGATGTATCCCGCCCGCCAGAGCAGTTCGATACAATCTCTATAAGAAGAGGGCACGCCTAAATTGTCACGACTAACGAGATAGCAGCTCACATCAATCACTATCTGAATCGCCTCCAATAGGCCATATCGCAGCGCCCACTCCAAGTGTCGATCTCTGCGCACGTCCTCCTCGCTGTAAGTCTCGCGGAAGCGACGCAATTGGACAACGTTTTCCTCAAGTCTCTGGAGTCGCTCAAGCATGGGACATCTCCCCGAATTTGTCACTTTTTAATCTCTCCAAGAAAGCTCTGTTCACCGTTTTCCGTAAGTAGATCGTGTCAAGGTAGCGTAGAATAGTTTCAGTTTTAAACCTCACGTAAGCTGAGGGATCTTTACATGCGACGATCTCTCCTGACGACACAATCTGATATGCCATAGCGGGGCCTTTCAAGGGAAGATCGTTCAAGATCAAGAGATCTACTGTTCTACCCGTAATCTTTTCCAATTCCGTCGCCAACTGCCCCAGGGTCAGAAGGTCAACCGGACGGGAGAGGTAAACGCCTACATCGACGTCGCTAAGTGGAGTTTCCCTCCCCTTTGCAAAGGAGCCAAAGATGAGGGCGAACTCGATGAAATCTTTCGCCTCTAAAATATCTCCGATTTTGCCTTTAACCTCCTCAAACCCCAACATGATCGCCTACCCCGGGCAAATCTTATCAGAAACTCAACCTTCCGGTCAATAAGCGAGCTTCCTTTACGGGCTTCAAAAGAAGCATTCGAAGATCAACCGCTCCAGGGATGAAACTCCTCATAAGCTCCCCGGTTCACCCCTCGCTTGAGAAGGCGTAGGTATTCATCATGATCGAGGATTTCCAACACCCTAAGGCTTCCGTCATCCGCTTCATAGTAGAATATGCGCAGGTCGATGTGTCCTCTAGGCGCAACGAAGCAGTCACATCCG
>QNBQ01000337.1 GCA_003645735.1 Candidatus Poribacteria bacterium | reverse complement strand
TCGAAAGCAGAAGGGAGAGGTGGTCCGAGCTTGAAAGGCTGATAGCCGCGGCGCGGAGGCGCGGGCTGAGATCGCTCTCCGCCTCCGAGATAGAGCGGCTCGGAGCGCTCTACCGAAGGGTTACATCCGACCTGGCCATCGCCAGGCGCGATTTCCCGGATGAGCCGATCGTCCGTCATCTGAACGACCTGGCCGCCAGGGCCGGCTTCCTGATCTACCGGGCCGAGCCGGTGAGAACGCGCAGGATCAGGGAGTTCTTCTCCTCGGGCTTCCCCCGGCTCTTCAGGGCCGACCTCAAGTTCACTTTACCCGCCTTCCTCATCTTCGCCCTGGGCTTCGCCTGGTCATACCTCCGTGCCCTATCCGACCCCGATTTCGCCGAGCTGATCCTGCCTGAGAACGTGACCGAAGCCGTCAGAAAAGGGGAGATGTGGACCGAGATACCGGGCTATCAACGGTCGCTCGCCTCCTCCCTCATCATGACCAACAACATCCAGGTCTCCATCCTCGCCTTCGCCCTCGGCATCTCCTTCGGCCTGGGCACCGCCTATGTGTTGCTTTCCAACGGGATAATGATAGGCGCGGCGGCCGGGCTGTGTCAAGCTTATGGGCTGAGCCTGCCGCTCTGGTCGTTCGTCTCACCCCACGGGTGGATCGAGCTGAGCGTGGTCTTCATCGTCAGCGGGGCGGGCCTGTTGATCGGCTACTCACTGCTCAGCCCCGGGCTTTTAAGCAGGAGGGAGGCGCTGATCGAGGCGGCCAAAAAGGCGGTCGGGTTGGTCGTGGGGTGTATCCCCCTGTTGGCCGTGGCCGGGCTGATCGAGGGTTTTATCTCGCCTTCGAGCCTGAGCCCGTGGGTCAAGATCGCCATAGGCCCGGCCACCGCGGCGGCCCTCTACTCCTACCTCCTGATCCGCGGCAGATGAGCCTCAGATCATCGACCTCGCCTTGATCTCCAGGTATTTGTTGATCAGGCTCGCGTTCAGCTCTTCGGGGAGGACGTCGAGCGCGATCACCCCCCGCCCGGCCAGCAACGAGATCGTCCTCTCCCTTTCCCTCAAAAGTTTCTCTGCCACCACCCTCTGGTAGAGCTCCTCGGCCCCCGACGGCGTCCCCTGGGCGATCGCCGCCACATCCGAGTCGATCAGCGTGACGCACACGACCAGGTGATGGGGGGCCAGAACGCGGATGCATGAAAGAAGCTCCTTCGCCGCCTCCTCCTCGGCCAGATCGGTGAAGAGGACGATCAACGACCGCTTCCTGTGTTTCGAGGCGAGGAACCGGAACGCTTCCTCGTAATTCGGCTCGGTCAATTCGGGCTGGAGGTCGTAGAGGTTCTCCAGCAGCCTGTAAAACCCGGGCTTGCCGGGCCTGGGGGGGATGTATCGGATGACCCTATCGGAGAAGGCCAGCGCCCCTATCCTGTCCCCCCTCCTGCAGCCGATGTATCCGGTTATGACGATCGCGTTGACGGCGTAATCGAGCTTCAGAAGGTCGCCCAGAGGGGAGCTCATCAGCCTGCCGCAATCTATCATGAAGATCAGATCCCTGCTCCGCTCCGCCTCGAACTGGCGGACGATCGGCCTGCCCCTCCTCGCCGTCGCCTTCCAGTCGATCCGCCTGGGGTCGTCATCGGGCAGATACTCCCTCAGGCTCTCGAACTCCGTCCCCTCCCCCAAAAGCCTCGCCTTGATCCCCAGCTCCCCTAACATCCCCCTCCTCGCCAGCGACTCATACCTCCTCACCTCCAGGACGTTCGGATAGACCTTCACCTCTCGCCCGGCCGGGAAGCTGAGGTAACGCTCGATCAGCCCCAGAACGCCCCTGCACCTCAGGTGCAGGTCGCCGAACCTGTAGCTCCCCCTCCTGGGCGGCCTCAGGAGGTAGGAAGCCTTCGTCCGAGACTCCGGCGGGAGGGTCAGCCGATGTGTGACGGCGCTCGCCCTCAGCTCGACAGGGAACTCGTCCCTCACCTCGATCTCAAGCCGATGAGGGGAGCCGTTCTCGATCTCCAGGAGGACGGGGTTATCGATCCCTAAGGAGAGCCTCGGCTCGACAATCCTAGCCGCCCTCACCTTCCCGAGCGCCGCCCCCGTCAGCTTGTAGTCCAACAAACAAAGCAGGCCCAGCGTGAGCAGATATCCTGCCGCGACGTAGTTCATCCACCGGGAGAGGCCCCCCAGGCCGAACGGTATCGCCCCGAGAGCCATCAGCAGGAAGGCTTTAAAGGTCAGCCTCATCCGGGGATCACCTCGGAACCTCCACCGAGCTGAGGATCCTCTCGATGACCATCTCCGGCGTCATCCCCTCCATCTCGGCCTCGGGTTTCAAGATGATCCGATGCCTGTAGACGTGGGGGACGAGCGATTTGACATCGTCGGGGGTCACATACGACCTGCCCTTCAGGGCGGCGAGCGCTTTGCTGGCAAGCAGTAGAACGACCGAAGCGCGGGGGCTGCCGCCCAGGATGAGGTGGGGCGAGCTTCGGGAGGCCTCGGCGATCGAGACGATGTAGTCGATGACCGAATCGTCGACCGTCACCCCCCTGACCTCCTCCCTGCACTCCTCCAGCCTCCCGGCGTCGGCCACGGCCTCCACCCCGAGGCTCTCCAGATCGTGCGGGTCGAACCCCCTGTGATAGCTGAGGAGTATCCGCCTCTCCTCCTCCCCGTCCGGGTAATCTATCCTGATCTTAAAGGCGAACCTGTCCAGCATCGCCTCGGGAAGGGGATAGGTCCCCTCGTATTCGATAGGGTTCTGCGTGGCCAGGACCATGAAGGGCCGCTTCAGCTCGTATCTAACGCCGTCGATCGTCACCTGTCTCTCCTCCATGCACTCAAGCAGGGCGGCCTGGGTTTTGGCCGGCGCCCTGTTCACCTCGTCGGCCAGCAATATGTTGGTGAAGACCGGCCCCCTCCTCAGATGGAATCTGCCGGTGGCCATGTCGAAGACGTTCGTCCCGATTATATCGGACGGCATCAGGTCGGGGGTGAACTGCACCCTCTTGAACTCGCCCGAGATCAACCTCGCCAGCGTCTTGGCCATCAGGGTCTTGGCCGTCCCCGGCACCCCCTCCAAAAGCACGTGGCCGTTTGAGATCAGGCTTATGAACATCAGCTTCAAAGCCTCCTCCTGGCCGACAACGACCTTCCTCCACTCCTCCAGCATCCTCTCGAAGGTCTCCCTCACGATCCCCTTCATACCCGATCCCTCCGGAGCAGCTCGTCCATCTCCCTCATCAGCCTCAAAAGCTCCCTTTCGGAGGGGGGATGGGACGGGTTGAGGGCTTTCAAAAGGCCCCTCAGCCTCTCAACGTCGATATCGCCCCTCCGCTTAAGCTCCTCGATCAGCCGATCGGTTCCCATCGCCGGATCGACCCCGAACCGCCGGCTCAGCTCCCTCCCAAGCCCCCCCCTCATATGTTCGAGGACCACCCCCCTCTTCCCGGCCAACCTGTAGAGCCTGGCCATCGAGATCACGTATTCCGAT
>QNBQ01000336.1 GCA_003645735.1 Candidatus Poribacteria bacterium | reverse complement strand
GTCTTAGGGCTCGTCGATTTCTTGTAAATCACCTTACAGTATATCCTGCGGTTGCCCGTTTGATTGAAGGTGAAATTCATCTCGGGGGTATCACCGCGTTTCGGGAAATCCTCCGTGATTGAGGGTTCGGCTTCGGTAGCCGATTGTTCCTTCCACTGGTATTCACGAATGGTATACCCTGAAGGAGCGGGATCATCAGCGCTTATGGTGAAGCGGACCGACTCGTTCAACGGGACGTTCACTTTGCCGTTGGAGCCTTTCTCGGGGGAGACGTGGTGAAGCTGGGGAGGAGATGGCTGTTTCACGATGATGTAGACGTAAACCCAATCGATATCTATCTCGGCGTCATCATCGTCCGGCGCAGGCCCAGCCCCATCAGGCGTGTCTATCTCCAGATAGAACCTATAGGGGTCACTACCGTTCGGATCGCCGACGTGGTAGTGGTATTCGTCAGGGTATACATCCGGCGTCGTCACTTTTTTGGTTTTATAACTCCCATCCCTCGCTATTGCAAACTTCCCCCAATCGTCAAGCTTACCGTCTTGGTAATTCCAACAGTAAAGCTTCGGCGGGAGATCCTCCAGATCTCCTCTGGGCGAATCCCCGTAATCCGTCCTGTCGTGCACGATCTCGACGCGTATCTTCTCAATAAGCCTGTGATCGTAGAGCTCTTTCGGTATTTCAAAGGCATATCTGACGCGGGCGTCGGAAAGCCGGATGCCCGGCTCGTTAGGTAGATCATCACAATCCCAATCGCCGCCGTCCTCCCAGAAGTAGTAGTAATCCCGTCCTCTGGCCGTCATCTTGTATTCGTTGTTCCCCACATACTCGTAGTCGGTTATAACCGTGTTCCGCCTGTGAAAGGTTCCCGCGGATGCCTGTTCGTTAAACGTCACCGATGCTATTGAGATAAACGCTAAGGCTAGGAATAGATGCCGACGGCTCCTATAAGCCTTAACCGTCATCATAGCGCCTCCGCTTTTGATAATAACGATCGGTGATCGGGAGGAGCAAGGAGCATGCCCAAAGGGATAAAACAGGAGGTAAGAGGGGAGGCTCAGTTTCCCTTATGACCGATGCAGTGCTAATAGAACGCTAATAGGGCGCTAATATCGCTCTAAAAGCGCTAATAGGATCTCAGGGCAGGCGATAGCGCGCCCAGCGGCGCTCACCCTCGCGTTTTAGTAGGCCATATTTGTGTAGCTTCTTCAGAAGATAGGAGGCGTGGTGCATATCGATCGAGAGGAGATCCCGACACTCGGCGTTGCTTATGCTGCCGTGTTCTCTGACATACTCCAGTATCCTCTCCTCGTAGGTCTTCCCGTTCCCCTTCGAATACCCCTTGGACCGCTTTACGACGAGCTCTTCGATCCTCTCCTTCTCCGAGGAACCGAGCTCGGGGTTTTGGGAGGTCCTATCACAGGCGATGGAGATGAACCGCAGATGTTCCGGGAGGATGGTCGAGCCGCCGCTTTTTATCAGGGCGTGCTCGATGATGTTTTTCAGCTCGCGGACGTTGCCCGGAAAATCGTAGCTCATAAGGGCCTCCATGGCCTCCGGGCTTATCGAGGGGCACTTGATCCCCATCTCCGCCGCGAACATCCTGAGGAAATGATCGACCAGCAAAGGGATATCCTCCCTCCGCTCCCGCAGCGGGGGCACCGTTACGACGAAACCGGCCAATCTGAAGTAGAGATCCTTTCTGAACGTCCCATCGGCTATTTTGGCCTCCAGATCTTGGTTGGTGGCGGCTATTATCCTGACATCGACCCTCTTTTCACGCGCGCTTCCGACGGGCATGATCGTTCCGGTCTCTATAGCCCTTAAGATCTTCGGCTGCAGCTCAAGCGGCATGTCGCCAATCTCGTCCAGGAAGAGCGTCCCTCCGTCAGCTAGCTCGAAATATCCTTTTCTGTTGGAGCTCGCCCCTGTGAAGGCCCCTTTTACGTGGCCGAAGAAGATCGATTCCGCAAGCTCACGAGGGATAGCTGAGCAGTTGACGGTGATGAACGGTTTATCGGCTCGGCTGCCGCCGAAGTGGATCGCACGGGCCACCAGCTCTTTACCCGTCCCGCTCTCACCCACTATGAGCACGTTTGTCTTCCCGGCGTTTTGAAGCTTCCTGATATCGTCCAATATCGCGGCTATGGTTCTGCTCCTCCCTATGAAGCTTTCTATCCCCCACCGCTTGGCCTCCCGCTGGGAGATGAGGCTGAGCCGTGCCTCCGCCCGATCCCTCTCCGTCTCAACTTGTCTCCGCCTGGCTATCTCCTCCTGCAGCTGCCGGTTTATCCTCTTCAGCTCCTCGGCCTGCCGTTCGAGCTCCCGGTTCCTCTCCGCCAGCATCTCCGTCAGCAGCTTGATCTGGAGGTGCGTCTTCACCCGCATCAGCACCTCCTCCTTTTCAAACGGCTTGGTGATGTAGTCCACCCCTCCCGCGCGGAACCCCTCCAGTATGCCCTCCTTGTCATCGCGCACCGTGACGAATATCACCGGGATGTTTCGGGTGGAGGGATCCTCTTTCAACCGGCGGCACACCTCATAGCCGTCCATCCCCGGCATGAGGACGTCGAGCAGTATGATGTCGGGCGAGGCGCCGCGAGCTATCTTCAACGCGTCCTCGCCGTTGAAGGCCACCAAGATGTTATACCCCTCCGGCTCCAGGGCGTCCCTCAGGATCCTGAGGTTGGCCGGGATATCATCGACTATGAGGATCTGAACCGGGCGGTTTAAACGGCAGCTTTGATCACTCATGACCGATACCTCCCAGAATCCTCAAAACCCCTTCCATATCGAAGTTCCGGCTCAGCTCCCTGAGCCGTTTCGCCAGCCCCTCGGCCGCTCCTCCAAGCCGCTCCACCTGAGCTATGTATCTCTCTAACTCCGTTACGCGGCCATATTCCGCCGCCTCTTTCATCTTATCGACCAGATCCCTCGGCAGCCTGACCTCGGAGAGATCAATCGGTTCCTCGATGATCTCCTCGGTTTCATATTCCAGCTGCAAGAGCTGTGCCATGACCTCGTAGACCCGCTCCTCCCTCAGGGGTTTGGCTATGAAATCATCGAAACCGGCGTCCAGGTATTCGCGCCGTTCGTGGCTCAAGGCGGATGCCGAGACGGCCACCATCTTGGGCGTATCGCCCATCCCCTTTAGCTTCCTCACCACCTCGACTCCGCTCATATCGGGCATGCGGATGTCCACGAAAGCTATATCGAACCGGCTCTCGCGCAGAACCCTCAGCGCTTCAAGCCCGCTTTCGACCGCCACAACCGAAACCCCGATGTTCGACAGCATCCCGGTCAAAACCTCCCTGCTGTGCGGGTCGTCGTCCACGACCAACGCCTTCACCTCGCATCCCCTCGCGAGCCGGATCACCCTCCGTTTCGAAGCGGGAGGGCTCACATCGATCCGCTGGAGGGGCAGCTTGAAGAAGAATCTAGCCCCTTTCCCCGGGGCCGAATCGACGGCCAGCTCGCCACCCATAAGCTCCACATAC
>QNBQ01000335.1 GCA_003645735.1 Candidatus Poribacteria bacterium | reverse complement strand
TGGCTATAGCGCACGCCAGCTCGGCCACCCTCCTCTGATGCCCCGCCGTGAGGGGATGCCTCATCTCCACGGCCAGTGCCATGGCCTGGATGATACCGTTCAGCGCGCTTTTGAGCTTCTCCTTGCTCCTCCTCAGATGCTCCTCGACCCTCTTCCTCTCCTCATATAGCCTGGCGTTTTCCAGGGCTATGGCGGCGTGGTCCGAGAAGATGGTCAGAAGGCTTTTGAGGGAGGGGCCGATCTCCTCCTCGCGCAACATGGGCGACCTGAAGACAAAGGCACCTATGACCTTATCCCTCGCGATGAGCGGCAGCCCGGCGATTCCCCGCTCGCTTTCAACTATCAGCTCCCTCCCCTCCATCGTCTCCGCGGCTATCCTCTCCGCCTCCCTCAGCATCTCATCTGACCCCGAAAGCTCTCCCTTAGAGGCCCAAAGCTCGGGGGTGGCCGTGTCGGTCTTGTAAAGCCAGATCATCTCGGCCTCGAAGAACCTCTCGGCCCACTCCAGTATCGTATCCAACACCTTCCGCTCGTCCAGGGAGGAGGTGACCGAGCGGGTGAAGCTGAGCAGCATCAGCAGTTTCTCATCGAACCTCGCCTTCCTCATCCTCCTGGAGACGGCCTTCCTTATCGCCTCCTTCACCTCTTTGATGCCGGCCGGCTTTATGAGATACTCCATGGCCCCGTATTTCATAGCCTCCTTGGCCGTCTCCAGGGAAGCGTAGGCAGTGACCATCACCACCTCGACCTCGGGACAGATCTCCTTCATCTGTCTCAAAACCTCTATTCCGTCCATGTCCGGCATCTTTATGTCCAGGAGGACGGCGTGAGGAGGGCGCTGTTTCACGAACTCCAGCGCTTCCCTGCCGTTCCCCTTCAGCACGACTTCGTAATCGTTCTTCAACATCTGACGATAAGCCTCCCTGGCGCTCAGCTTATCGTCCACCACCAATACGATCGGCTTATCCATCCCGATCTCCTCCGTCATCCTTTATGGATCGGTATGCTCACGACAAACCTTATCTCGTTACCCCGGGCCTCCGCCTTCACGCTTGCCCCCATCTCCTCCAAGATCCTCTGGCTCGCACACGGCCCCGGATCTATCGACAGATCCTCGATGACCGCGAAGATGTCCAGCAGCTTCTCGATCTCCTCCTCCCCCACCTTGCTCCCTTCCCCTTTTATCGTGAGCTGAACCCGATCGCCCGCGGCCGACAGGGAGATCCTCAGCGATCCTTCGATCTCCATCTTCTTGACGGTATACTCCAGGAGATAGCAGAGCGCCTGATGGAGGTATCTCTTATCCCCTTTCACGACGACCGGCTCTTCGGGCAGATCGAGCGATACGTTTATCATCTCGAGGTCGCCGCTTGCCCTGAGCGACTCGAGGCATTCCCTGATCAACCCACCGATCTCCACGGCTTCGAAGGCGTATTCCTTGGTGGAGGCGAAGGCTATAAGCTTCTCCAGCAACAGGTTCAAGCTCTCCACATCTCTCCTGGCTATGGCCCCTAGGCTCTTCCTGAACTCCACATCGTCGTATCTCTCCTCGAACAGCTCCAGGAAGGTCTTTATGGAGACGAGGGGGTTTCTGATCTCATGGGCGATCTTCGCCATTATCCTGTTTATCAGCTCCAGCCTCTCCGAATACCTCTCCTGCTCAGCGAGCTGCTTTTTGGCGGTTATGTCGTCGAAGATCATAACGCTTCCGACGGCCTTGCCCTCGTGATCCCTGATCTGATAGGTCGTCACCTCCAGGAACTTCCTCAGGCCGGGCGGAAGGGCCACCTCCTCCTTCTCGTATCGCTTCCCCGTCACAAGGGTTTCGAACAGCATATCCCCTAAGGGGGAGGGGAGGGATCTCAGATCGCGGCCCACGACCTGCGACATCTCCTTGCCGAGGATTTTGAGGGCGCTCTCGTTACAGGCGGCTATCCTCTCGTCCTCCCCTAGGACGATCACCCCGCTGCTCATCGCCTGGAGGATGTTCTCCGTGAACCTCCTTTGGTAATCCAGCTGGTGGAAGAGGGAGATGTTGCGGATGGCGACGGCGACGTGGCCGGCGAGGGTGAAGAGCAGCTCAAGGTCGGCGTTGGAGTAAGGCTCCCCCATCGCCTGTGCTCCTAAGCTCAGTATCCCCATGAGGCTCCCGTGGGCGCTTAAGGGGATGGCGACTAAGGCCCTCAGCTTATCGAGATCCTCCCTTATCCGGAGGGCGATGGGATCATAAGCCTCCTTCTCGATATCCTCCCTCCTCAAGATCGCCCCCTCGGAGGCGAGCCATCTGGCGAGCCCCTCATCCGGGGGCAGCTTGAAGGCGGAGGCGAACTCCGGGGGAAATCCCCTGCAGGCCTTTATCCTGTAGGACTTATCATCGTCGTCATAGATCAGGAGGGCGATCCTGCTGGGGTGGACCAGCTCCCAAATCGTCTCCACGAAGAGCTCCGCCATCCCGTTCAGATCGAAACCCACGCTCAAAGCCTTGGCGAACTGGGTCAACAGCTGCAGGCGGTCCGATCGAGGGTTATCCCGGCCCTTTCCCTCTTTAACCACGCAGGATCTGCTCGCCCGCTCTCTCAACAGCTCCAGCTCTTCGACCATTCTCTTCGATTCACACGCCTTACGGACCGCTTTTCTAAGCTCCGTTGAGCTTATGGGCTTTCGGATGACGAAATCAAACGCCTCCAGCTCTTCTTCCCTTATGATCTCCAGCTCCCTCTCCCCCGCGAGGCAGATCAGCCCGCTTTTCGGGGAAAGCCTTTTGATCTCGCCCGCCAGCCTGGCGGATTTATGGATCTCACCCTCCGCGTCGATGATGACCGCGTCGACCGGGGTGGTCAGCAGGGCTTTTAACGCCTCATCTCCTCCCGGGGCGGTGAGTAATATATGCTCCGATGCGAAGAGCTGGGTCATCCTGCTTATGAGCTTGTTCTCCCTGGCTATAAGGAGCAGAACGGTCATGATCCATCACCGACCGGTAGTTTGACGGTGACCGTCACCCCTTTATCCTCGTTGTTCCTTATCTCTATTGCTCCGCTGTGCATATCCACGATGTTCCGGCATATGGCCAGCCCCAGACCTATCCCGTCCTCTTTGGTGGTGAAGAACGGCTGTAGGACTTTGTCGAGGTTCTCCTCGGGTATCCCCACGCCGGTGTCCGAGATATCGATTCTGACGAACCCGGCGGAGCTTATGGAGAGGTCGCGTTCAAATCTGGTCCTGATGCGAATCTCCCCCCCATCCGGCATCGCTTGGATAGCGTTGAGGATGAGGTTGAAGAACAGCTGTCTGAGATAAAAGGCGTTCCCCTTTATCGGAGGGGCCTGGGGGTCGTAATCCCTTTCGACTTTGATGCCCGCCTGTTTTATCCTTCCCTCAAGGGAGGAGAGCGCCTCTTCGATCGCCCCCTCCACCTTGAGGTCGACGAGCTCCACCTTGGGCGGCACCGATAGGTCTTTGAGGTGTCTGATGAGCAGGTCGATGTGCTCCACCTCTCTCAGCA
>QNBQ01000334.1 GCA_003645735.1 Candidatus Poribacteria bacterium | reverse complement strand
TTGGGCCATCAACACCTCCGCCCTGAGGCCGTGGGATCTAGCTCGGCTCCCGTCCTCGGACAGCATGTTTAGAAGGCGACATATCTCCAAACCCTCCCTCATCGCCCTGTAACAGGCCAGGCAGCTATCTTTGCCGCCGCTCCAGCTGCAGAAGGCCTTCATCTCACAGGCCGAGCTTCGCTCCTCCGAAGACGCACAGCCCCGGTGCCCGATACCCGCCGGCCTCCTGATAATCGACGTCGAACAGGTTCTCCACCTTTATGAAGAGGCCGAGCCGATCGGTCGCCTTATAGCCGAGCGACAGATCCACCCTCGTGTAAGGCTCCAGCTTGTGCTCGCGGTCGAAGGCCAACCTCTCGCCGACCCGGTAGATGTAGAGGCCCCCGTCGAACCCGCCCAAGCCGATAAGCGCTTTGAAGGTCAAGCTGTGTTTCGGAACCAGCGTCAGCGGTTTATCCTCCTCCTTCCCGTCGACGTAGGAGTAGCGCGTTTCGAGGACGAGCTTATCGGTCGGGGCGACGGCGATGCTCAGCTCCGCCCCTCGGGTCTCCGCGCTCTCCCTGTTCACATATCTGCCGCCTATCCAGTTGCCCTGTTCGTCGAAGAGCGACTCGAAGGCTATCATATCGCGGAACTCCGTCCTGAACAGGTCGATCCCGACCCTCGCCCTCTCGCCGAGCAGCTTCTTCTCCAGCCCCACGTTCAGGCCGAGGCTCCTTTCGGGCTTGAGATCCTCGTTGCCGTAGTTCGGGTTTAACATCTGGTAGAGCGACGGCGCTTTGAACCCCGTCCCGACGCATCCCCTGAGCTTCAGGCCGAGCTTTTCGATCGCATAAGCCCCGCCCAGCTTATACGTGAAGCTGTTGCCGGAGATGCTGTGCTCGTCGAACCGGGCCGCCAGGCTCAAGCCGAACGAATCGCCCAACAGCGCGTGGCACGAGAGATAGCCCGATCCGACCCAGAGATCGCCTTCAAACCCGGCCTCGGCGCTCTGGCGGAGCAGATCCAGGCCCACGGCGCCCTTCAGCCGGTCGTTTGGTTTAAAGACCGCCTGAAAACTCCCCTGGAGGTTCGTCCCCTTGTAGTGAGCTTTAAGCGGGTAATCCTTGACGTTATCCTCGGCGTCCAAGACCCCGTCATCCTCGTCGTCGTATCTCCTCCTCGTCCTGTTGAAGGAGAGCCTGCCCTTCAAGCTCAGTGATTTCGATACCTCATGCTCGATTCCCATCGAGAGGAGGAGCGATTTGGTGTATTTGTATGCCCTGGGGTCGGGATACGCCTTGAACGTCAGGAAGTTCCAATGCGAGTAGTTCACGAAGGCGTCCAGGAACCCGCCGAACAGGTCGAGGGAGGTTTTCCCTGAGACTTTGTATCTCAGGTTAAGCGAGGCGGTTTTGTTCTTGAACTCCTCGTGATCGAGCACGCCTCCCGCCCTCTCGCCTGAAAGGGCGATCGAATAGCTTAGGTCTGCTATCCGCCCCGCGGCGGCCCCGGAGGCCTTGAGCCTTCCCAGCGATCCGCCCTCCGTTTTAAGCCAGAGCCTTCTCTCCCCTTTCGCTCCGGCGGTTATGACGTTCACCACGCCGGAGGCGGCGTCCGATCCGTAAAGGGCGCTTTGTGGGCCGCCGACTATCTCGACCCTCTCGATGTCCGCGGTGTCGAGATATGAGAGGATCTCGCCGAAATCGTCGGAGGGGGTGGACGGATCGCTTATCCTGACGCCGTTTACGAGCAGGAGCAGGTGTTTGGCCTTTGCCCCCCTGAACCTGACGGTCGTCCACTGCCCCGGCCCCCCCGTCCGTTTGAGCGAGAAGGCGGGGGTGAGCCGGAAGAGGTCGAAGAGGACGTCGAACCCTCCCCTTTCGATCTCGTCGGATGTCAGGACGACGACGGGGTCGGGGAGCCGTTCGAGGTTCGTTTCGAACCTCGTGGCGGTGACCGTGATGGAGGGGAGCTTGTAGGCCTCCTGGGGATAGACTAGAGGCGCTGCAACCGCAAGCAGGAGCAGAGCGGAGGCAAGCTTTTTCATGGTCGCCCTCCTAAGCGTTTTTTGGTTTTTCGACTTAGGAGGGGTGAAAGGGTAGGGAGGGCGATTCGAAGGGCTGCCTTCCCACCCCTCACCCCGGGGGTGCGGTGGCTGTCGCTTGCGGGCGAGGTCTTCCGGCTTCCGGGTTAGGGAAGCTCTTGAGCTTCCCCGCTCCTCCCGCCTTCCCAGGGCGGGAGCTTCTCACCCCTTCGCCCCAGTGGCTGGAGCCTCCCCATCTCGGGAAGCTCCGTGGGAGGAGTGCGCCCGGTCACGGCAGCGGGGGCTGCCCGGGATTTTCACCCGGTTCCCTCCTCCCGCAAGCCTCTTTTAATTCTACCTCAAACCGGAGCGGGCGGTCAAGCTTGACTCGGCCGGAGAGGGTCTGATACAATAGTCTTGACCGCTGAAAAGGAGGGCTTTTTCGGGCTTTCCAAGGCCCGGGATATCATGCGGATCAGAACGGGAAACCCTCTGCTTTGGTATCTGGTCATCGGCCTCTCGCTGCTGCTTGTGGGCTTCCTCTACTACACCGACAGGATAGTGAAGAAGCTGGAGAGGGAGGGGGAGGAGCTGACCCTCTCCCTTGTGGAGCTCGCGGCCTACCTGCCGTCCATAGACGACATGAGGCTCAGCCAGATGGCCAGCAGGATAGTGCGGGGGATGATGCGCTCCGGAAGGCTGTCGTTCATCATCACCGACAAGTTCACCGGCCGCCCGATAATCGCCAAGGGGATAGACGAGGAGCTGGAGCGGAAGATACTGAACGACGAGCCGCTATCGGAGGAGGAGCGGGGCAGGGTGAAGCGGTTCATAGAGGGCATGGACAGGTCGCACAGGAAAATCCCGATAGAATATGTCCTCGAGGACAGGGTGATAATCGGCTTCATGTATTACGGGGATGTCTCGGCTGAAAGCAGCGAGAAGCTGCCCTTTGTCTTCACGGATGTCAACGATAACCCGCTTTTCTGGAGGATATGGGGGGACTTCAAGACGGCTGAGGAGGCGCCGGAGGAGATAGAGAGGGCGAGGGCTTTCGTGAGGGACGCCAAGGAACACCGAAGGGCCGTCACCGTTCAGATCAGCCCCGAGCCGAGGCAGGGATACTTCCACTACAAGGTCAGGAGACATAACGAGCTGTTCCTGATGCCCTTCCTCCAGACCGCCCTCATAACCGCCTTTTTGGGGGCGGGCTTCTGGATGTATAGGCGGTCGAAGCGGATAGAGCAGGCCGCCATCTGGGGAGGGCTTGCCAAAGAGACGGCCCACCAGCTGGGAACGCCCATCTCCTCCCTGATGGGATGGGTCGAGCTGCTGGAGGAGAAGGTGGGCGACAGGGAGGATCTCAGGGAGATCCTGAGCGAGATGGAGGGAGATCTCGACAGGCTCAGGAAGGTCACCGCGAGGTTCGGCGAGATAGGGTCGCTGCCGAAGAAGGAGCCGAGGAAGATCTCGGACGTCGTGCACGAGGCCGTCCGCT
>QNBQ01000333.1 GCA_003645735.1 Candidatus Poribacteria bacterium | reverse complement strand
TACGGGATAGACGCCGAATCGATGAGCACGGGCGAGATCATCTCCAAGCTGCTGCCCGACCTTTCGAACAGGGACATCGATTACGCCGGCGAGATACTCAGGATGTGCGAGATGGTGCAGTTTTACAGGTATAAGCCCTCCAGGTCGGAGCTGAAGCATCTGCTGCAGCTGACCAGGGAGCTGATATCGGAGCGGAAGGATGAGGGATGAGCTGGCCTTCCTCCAGAGGGCGGCGGATGAGATCTCGAAGGTCATCGTCGGCCAGAAAAACCTCATCGAGAGGCTCCTCATCGCCCTCATCTGCGGCGGACACGTGCTCATAGAGGGCGTCCCCGGGCTTGCAAAAACCACGGCGGCCAAATCGCTCGCCTCCGCCTTAAACCTCCGCTTCAGCAGAATCCAGTTCACACCGGATCTATTGCCCGCCGATCTGATAGGCACGATGATCTACAGCCAGGCGGATGGAACCTTTCGCCCACATAAAGGCCCGATCTTCACCAATCTGCTTCTGGCCGACGAGATAAACCGCGCCCCGGCCAAAGTCCAAAGCGCGCTGCTCGAAGCGATGCAGGAGAGGCAGGTCACCATAGGCGATACAACCTTCAGGCTTGAGGAGCCGTTTATGGTGATGGCGACCCAGAACCCTATAGAGCAGGAGGGGACCTATCCGCTGCCGGAGGCGCAGCTCGACAGGTTCATGTTGAAGCTGAAGGTCGATTACCCCTCCAGGGAGGAGGAGCTGGAGATCGTCAGGAGGATGACGAAGGGGGAGGAGCTCGGGATCGAGCCGGTCGCCGGGCGGGAGGAGGTCATGGCCGCCCGCCGGGCGGTGAGCTCCGTCTACATGGACGAGCGGCTGGAGGGGTATGTGGTCGATCTGGTGAGGGCCACCCGATCGCCGGAGGAGTTCGGCTTGCCCGACCTCAAACACCTGATCCGATACGGCGCCTCGCCCAGGGCGAGCATCTACCTGACGCTCGTGAGCAGAGCTCACGCCCTCCTCCGGGGCCGCGATTTCGTCCTGCCGGAGGACATCAAGGCGATGGCCCCCGACGTGCTGAGGCACAGGATCATCCTCACGTTCGAAGCCGAGGCCGAGGGGATCTCAACTGACGACCTCATATCCGAGATCCTGGGGAAGGTCAGGATACCATGAGGGGTTAGACCGTGGGCCGGAGGATCTTCAAGCCCATAGCTATCGCGCTTCTGACCCTGGCCGCGATCGCCGCCCCAGCGGATTACAGGGAGGCGGTCGGCGTCAGGCCGATGGGGATGGGAGGGGCGTTCGCGTCGCTGGCCGACGACCCGGTCGGGCTGTTCTGGAACCCCTCGGGCATAGCCGATCTCAAGCTCAAATCGTTCGCCTACGACCTGTCCCAGGGCGCCTTCGCCCTGGCCTGCCCCCTAGGCTCCATCGGCGTCCTCGGCCTGGGCGTGATGGACATGCATTACGAGGACAGGTTCCTGATCGATTCGCCTTACAACCCCTTCGGAACCTTCCTGACGGGCGACAACCAGCTCTCGCTGGCCCTGGCCAGGAGGTTCGAAAGCGGCGTGGCGATGGGGCTGGGGATCGGGCTGAGCAGGGCAGCCGATCCCGAAAGCCTCTGGTCGATCAACCTCGACCTCGGGGTGAACGTCAAGCTCTCCGACCGCCTCTTCGCGGGGGTCAGCCTCAAGGACATCGGCGGCACCTCCATCCGCCGCTCCGACGGGAAGCTCATCAGGAGGTTCGACAGACAGATACTCCTGGGCGTCGATCTCATCCCCCACAGGTCGGTGAGGCTCAGCTATGGGCTGAACCTCGACAGGGAGGAGGGCTGTTTCGGGGCCGAGGTCAGGCTCGGAAGGCTCGCCTTGAGGGGAGGGCTGATCGAGAGCCTGAGGGAGGCCGGAAGGCCGATCTGGACGGCGGGGGCGTCGATCGATCTGGGCTTCGGCAGGATCGATTACGCCTACGTGGCCGACCCCGGTCTCAGATACCGCCACATGCTCGCCGTTCAGATCCCCCTGGGCGTCCCTCCGCCGCCGGCTCCCCCTCCGATACATCCCTCGACCGGGAAGGGCGAGCCGAGGGATTGGTTCGAGCTTCGGAACGACGTGGCCGTCAGGCCCACGCCCGGCGTCGAGGCCGATCGGCCCCCTCAGGCCCCGGGCGATCTGAAACCGGCTCCCTCGATCTCCCTGCCCTCCATCGAACCGCCGCCGGTCGAGCTTAAGCCCGGCGGGATGGCCAGGGGGGCGATCGTCTCGCCCTTCGAGGCGATGTGCGCCGAGATGGATCTAGATCCGATGCTCGTGCTGGCGCTGATCAAGGTCGAATCGAACCTCGACCCTCTGGCCGTCTCGCCGGCAGGGGCGGCGGGGCTTATGCAGCTGATGCCGACCACCGCGAGATCGCTCGGCCTCAAAGTGCCCAGATACCGCGACCCCAAAAGGCCCATAAGAGACCCCGACCTGGACGAGAGGTTCGACCCCGCCAAAAACCTGAGGGCAGGCATGAAATACCTGAAAGGGCTGCTGAGCCAATACTCCGGCAACTACGTCCTGGCCATATGCGCCTACAACACAGGCCCAGCCAGGGTCAAGGACGACGTGCCCCCCATAAGGCAGACGGAGCGATTCGCCGTCAGGGTGATGAAGGTCTACTGGGATTACAGGGCCGATAGGTCGAGGTTCAGGGAGGATCTCTCCAGGATCGACCGGTTGCTCAGAAAGTAGGCCACGCCGTATCTAACCCCCTTCGAGCTGACGACCATCCGATCGACACCCAGCCTCCTCATCAGCGACTCAAGTATCGCCGTCCCGCTCACGATCACCACCTCCCTGCCCGGCTCCATCCCCGGCATCCCGGCCCGCTCCCGGGAGGGGAGGGAGGAGAGGCGTCGGAGGATGGATCTGATCTCATCGTATGAGAACTCAACCCCGTGCACCTTTTCGGGGTCGAACCGGTCGAGCCTCAGCTTCATCGCCGCGAGCGTCGTCCCCGTCCCGCCTATCGACACCAACGCCCTGGCCCCGTCCGCTTCGATCTCCCAAATCGAATCGATGAAACTCATCATCTCGGCCATCTCTCCCTCCGTCGGCGGATCGCTCCTCAGGAAGCGCTCGGCAAGCTTGACGATCCCCATCCCGAAGCTCCTGTGGAAATCCATCCTCAATCCCTCCCCGATCATCACCTCGGTGCTGCCGCCCCCGACGTCGACCACGGCGAACCTCCCCTCCAGCTTCAGCGACCCGTCCATCGCGACGGACAGGAACGACAGGAAAGCCTCCGCCTCGCCCGAGATGACATTCACCTTCAGCCCCATCCCCTCGATCCTCTCGATGAACTCCCCGGAGTTTTCCGCCTCCCTCAGCGCCGAGGTGCCGATGGCGATCATCTTCTCAACTCCAACCCGCCGGCAGATCTCCAAATACCGCCTGACCACCCCCGCCGTCCTCTCCATCGCCTCCCTTTTAAGCCGACCGCTCCACTCCAGCCCCTCCCCCAGCCTGGTGATGGCC
>QNBQ01000332.1 GCA_003645735.1 Candidatus Poribacteria bacterium | reverse complement strand
TCCTGAGCTTTGAGGGGGAGGCGTTCGGCTCTATCAGCTTCCTCAGCCGCTCGTCCATCGTGGTCACCGTCACCCCCACCGCCGCTCTCCTCTTGGCGCGCGACAACAGATCGACATCCCTCCTCACCAGGGCGCTCTTCGTGAGGATGCGGATCTGAAAATCGGTCTCGGACAGTATCCGGAGCAGCCTCCTGGTCAGCTCGATCTCCTCCTCTAAGGGCTGATACGCATCGCAGGCCGAGCTTATGAAGACCCCTCCCGGCTTCCTCCTCAAAACCTCCTTTTGGAGGACGCGGGGGGCGTTGACCTTGACGTCGACGAACTCTCCCCATGCCTCCTCGTGCGGCCTGTATTTGAGCAGGTATCTGGCGTAACAGTAGACACAGGAGTGCTGGCAGCCGAAATAGGGGTTGAGCGAGTAATCGCTTATGCCGCTTTTGGTCAGTATGCTTTTACAGGTTACCTCCCTCACCTTCATCTCGCCTGGGCGGCCTTGAGCCGCACGTCGAGGTTGCTCGTCCTGACCGTCCCCTTCCCCAACAGCCTTTCCACCCTTCGTTTGAAGATATCGTTCGGCGCGACGGGGTAATCCTTGGCGGCGATGACCACCTCGCCTATCCCCTCCCGCGGCACCCTCAGAAAAAGCAGGCAATTCCCCCTGTTGTTCACGCAGATCTCCTTCAGCTGTTCCAGTATCCGCTTGTGGAGCCTGGTCGGCGGGATCTCTATCTCCACGGCTGTTGTGAGCCTCTCCTTGACCTCGGAGAGCGGGATGATCTCCGTGGCCTGTATCTGCCTCTTCTCCTCGACCTCCTCTTCCTCCTCCGAGGAGCTCTCGGATCTGGCGGGTTTAACGATCCCCCGTATCCAGACCAGCTTTCCCTCCTCCAGGACGTCCTGGCAGGCCGAGAAGGTCTCGGGGAAGACCACCACGTCGACGACCCCCTCCATATCCTCCAGCGTTATGAAAGCCATCCTCTCGCCTTTCTTGGTCGTGGTGGTTCTCAGCGAGGCGATCATCCCGGCTATGAACGCCTCGGACTCCAGCGGCAGCTCATCCAACGTCAGGGAGGTCGCGTTGGTATACCCCTCTATCTCCTCTTTGTAGATCGAGAGCGGGTGTTTGGAGAGGTATAGGCCCAGAACCTCCCTTTCGTAGGCCAGCTTCGTCTCCTCGTCCCACTCCGGCGCGTCCACCATCCTCTCCTCCCGCCTGACGGCCATCGGGGCGAGGTCGAACATCGTCATCTGTCCCGCCTTTCGGTCCTTCTGGATCCTCTGGGCGGCCTCTATCGCCCTGTCCAGGTTGGCCATCAGCCGGGCCCTGTTGCCGTCTCCCAGCGAGTCAAAGGCGCCGCTTTTTATGAGGCTCTCGATCGACTTGCGGTTGACGACCTTCAGATCGACCCTCTCGCAGAAGTCGAAGAGAGATTTAAACGGGCCGTTTTTCCTCCTCTCCTCGATGATCGCCTTGATGGCGTTCTCGCTGACGTTTTTGACCGCCGACAGGCCGAACCTGATCTTCTTGTCGCCCACGATCGTGAACTCGGCGTCGCTCTCGTTTATGTCGGGCGGCAGAACCTCGATCCCCAGCTTGCGGCACTCGTTTATGTAGGTGACGATTTTTGCCGTGTCGTTGGCCTCGCTCGTCATGAGCGTCGCCATGAACTCCTCGGGGTAATGGGCCTTCAGGTAGGCCATCTGGTAGGAGAGGATGGCGTAGGCGGTGGTGTGGGCCTTGTTGAAGGCGTAGCCGGCGAAGGGCTCTATCGAGTCGAAGACCTGGGCCGCCACTTCGGGCGAGATGCCCTTCTTCTTAGCCCCCTCGATGAACCTCTCCCTGTGCTTCTGCATCTCCTCCGCCTTCTTCTTCGCCATCGCCCTCCTCAGAAGATCCGCTTCTCCTAGCGAGTAGCCGGCCATCGCTTGAGCTATCTGCATCACCTGCTCCTGATAGAGGCAGACGCCGTATGTTTTTTCGAGGATCGGCTTCAAAACGGGGTGGGGGTATTTTATCTCCTCCAGGCCGAGCTTCCGCTTGATGTAGCTGTCCATCATCCCGCTCTGAATCGGGCCGGGCCTGTAGAGGGCAGGTATCGGGATGAAGTCCTCGAAGGTTCTGGGCTTAAGCTGTCTTATGACCGCCCTCATCCCCGCCGATTTTTCCAGCTGGAAGATCCCCGCGAGCAGCCCCTTGGCGAGCAGGTCGTAGGTGTCGGGGTCGTCGAACGGGATGTTGTTGATGTCGATCTTCACGCCCCGCCTCTTCTCTATAAGCTCGATCGTGTGCTGTATCTCGGCTATGGTCTGGACGGCCAGGAAGTCGAACTTGACCATCCCCACCTCGGTGAGCATGTCCATGTCGAACTGGGTCGCTATCCGCCCTTGTTTATCCTTGAAGAGCGGCACGTGCTCTATGGCGTTGCCCTTCGATATGACGATGCCGGAGGCGTGGATGGAGACGTGCCGTTTCATCCCCTCTATCGCCCTGGCTATCCTGAACCACCGCTCATACTTGGGATCCTCGGCGATCCTCCTCAGCTCCGGGGACATCTCCAGCGCCTCCTCGAGCGTGATGCCTATTATCGGCGGGATGAGCTTGACCACCCTGTCCACCTCCGAAAGGGGGATCCCCAGGACACGGGCCACATCCCTCAGTGCGGCCTTCGCCTTCATCGCATGGAAGGCGGCCACGTGCGTGACGCTGTCCTCGCCGTATTTCCGCTTCAGATACTCTATCACGATCTCCCTGTGCTCGGGGGAGAAGTCCAGGTCGATGTCGGGCATCGTGACCCGCTCGGGGTTGAGGAACCGCTCGAACAGCAGGTCGTATTTCAACGGGTCGAAGTTCGTAACGCCCAACACGTAGAGGACGAGGCTTCCGCCGCCCGATCCCCTTATGTTGACCGGGAACCCCTTCTCCCTGGCGAATTTGACGTAGTCCCATACGATGAGGAAGTATCCGGCGTATCCCGTCTGTTTGATGATCTTCAGCTCGTGCTCCAGCCTCTCCTTGACCTCGGGCGGGATGTTCTCCCCGTATCGTTTCTTAGCCCCTTCCCAGCAGAGCTTTTCGAGGAAGCTTTCGGGCGTTTCGCCCTCGGGCACCTCGTATTCGGGCAACATCGTCTCGCCGAGCTTCAAATCCAGCTCGCACCTCTCGGCTATGACCAAGGTGTTCCTCAGCGCCTCCTCCGGGAAGCCCGCCATGCACCGGCGCATCTCCTCCTCGTCCCTCATGTGGTAACCCTCCCCTGAGAACCTCAGCCTGGTCGTGTCGTCCAACGTTTTGCCGGTTTGGATCGCCAGCAGCACGTCGTGTATCTCCGCGTCCTCGGGCCTGACGTAGTGACAATCGTTCGTGGCGACCAGGGGGATGTTCAGCTCCTTCGATATCTCGACCAGGACGGGCATGACCTTCCTTTCGGAGTCCAGGTTGTGGTTCTGCAGCTCCAGGTAGAAGTTGCCCTGGCCCATGATCTCGTTCAGCTCGGCGGCCGCCTTCTTGGCCTCCTCGATC
>QNBQ01000331.1 GCA_003645735.1 Candidatus Poribacteria bacterium | reverse complement strand
GTCGAGATACACACGGTGGGGGCCGGAGGTGGATCGATAGCCTACGTGGACGAGGGGGGCGCCCTCAGGGTGGGGCCCCAGAGCGCAGGGGCCGACCCCGGCCCGGCCTGCTACGGCAAGGGGGATGAGCCGACCGTGACGGACGCCAACCTGATCCTGGGCAGGATACCGCCCGAGGGGTTGTTGGGCGGGGAGATGCCGCTTCAGATCGACAGGGCCTATAAAGCCGTGGAGAAGCTGGCCCGAAAGCTGGGGATATCGGTCGAGGAAGCATGTGAGGGGATAATCAGGATCGCGAACGCCAACATGGAGCGCGCCATAAGGGTCGTCTCGGTTCAAAAGGGTTACGACCCCCGCCGTTTCGCCCTCGTCTCCTTCGGCGGCGCCGGGGGCATGCACGCCTGCGAGCTGGCCGATTCGATCTCCATCCCCGTCGTCATAATCCCCAGGGAGCCGGGGCTGACATCCGCCTTCGGAATCGCCATAGCGGATGTGGTCAGGGAGTCATCGAGAACCGTCCTCAGGAGGTTCGACCGGGGGGCGATGAGCGAGCTGGAATCGATATTCCGCTCGATGGAGCGGGAGCTGATCGAGGAGCTTAGATCGGATGGGTTCGAAGGCGAGATAAGGCTTTTCAGGTCGATGGATATGAGGTATGAGGGGCAGTCCTACGAGCTGAACGTCCCCTACTCCTCGGATCCGGAGGGGGAGTTCATCCGGGCCTACAGCCGCCGTTTCGGCCATATCCACCCGAACGCCCCCATCGAGATCGTCAACCTGAGGGTGAGGGCCGTGATCGAATCGGGAGGGGTCGAACTTGGGACGATGGCGGAAGGGGACGGATCGCCCTCGGAGGCCTTTCTGTTCGAAAGGGAGCTGTTTTACCGGGGCGAAAGGATAAGGGCGGCCTTTTTTGACAGAAAGTTGTTGAGGGCGGGGGATACAATAGATGGCCCCGCGGTCCTGCTCGAATACAGCGGGACGACCTTCATCCCCCCCGGCTTCACATGTCGGGTCGATCGATATGGCAACCTGATCGTTAAAAGGGCTTAAGTTGACTTTCGAGCGGTTATGTGGTATCATTGTGTCTACCGCACTCCGAGGGATATTGGAGGGTGGGAGTGTTAGGAGAGAATAAGGTCGTGCGGCTCGCCTCGGTTTTGATTTTATTTTTTTCGCTCGCAGTGATTTTGGCCACTCGCCAAGGCGAACCCCCTTCCGAAGGAGCCTCAACCGAGGATCTGCTTCGGCTGGCCGATCAGCTGCTGGCCGGGGAGGAGATCTCCTTCGACAAAGAGGGGATCTTCGGCGGGGATGCGTTCAACGTCATAACCGAGAGGGAGAGGGAGGAAGCGAAATCGTATCCGCCCGTGGTCTTCAGGGAATACGTGGTCAGGAAGGGCGATAACATCTGGAAGATAGCCAAAAAGTTCGGTCTCGATTGGTATACCGTCCTGAGCGTCAACAGGCTGAAAAACGCCAACTACCTGAGGCCGGGCCAGAAGCTCAGGATACCCAACCAGAGGGGCGTGTTACACGTCGTCAAGAGGGGGGAAACCCTCGAGGACATAGCGCTCAAATACGACGTCAAGATAAGCCACATAGTCGGCGCGAACCGGATAACCGATCCGGACCAGATCAAAGCGGGGACGGAGCTGTTCATACCGAACGCGAAGCTCACTTATAAAAAACGGCAGGAGATCGTAAGGCGCAGTAACATACCGCCCACCTTCATAATGCCGTGCAGGGGGAGGATCTCCTCCAGATTCGGCTGGAGGCTTCACCCGATCTACCACCGCAGGATGTTCCACTCCGGGATCGATATCGTCGCCCCGAGGGGAACGCTGGTTTACGCCGCCCGCTCGGGCAGGGTGAAGTTCGCAGGCTGGCTCGGCGGTTACGGGAGGCTCGTGGTCATCGATCACGGCAACGGCTACGAGACGCGGTATGCGCATCTGTCGAGCATACTGGTCCGTAAGGGACAGCGTGTTCGAACCGGCCAGCCGATAGGAAGGGTGGGCAACACGGGTGTGACGACCGGAGTTCACCTCCACTTCGAGGTCAGGAGGGGGGGCAAACCGGTCAACCCCTTAAGCTTCCTCAGGTTCAGATGAAAAATCCTCCCATCAACGCCCTTTCCAGGAGGTCGTCCGAGGCGTGAAGACCAAGTTTATGCTCCTCATAGCCTTGATCCTCTTGATGGGCTGTGCCTCCAGGGAGAGGGAGGAGGGCGTGGCGCCGGGATCGACCTCCAAAGCGGACGAAGCGGTGGCCAAAGCCGAGGCAATTATGGCCTCGGCCGGCATCGCTCTGTCGTTCGATGAGCTTGGATCGGTCTCCGATCTGAACGAGATGCTCCCCGATCCGCTGGAGATCGCCCAGCTTGAGAAAAGCGTGATAGAGGAATCGGTGGCCTCGCTTTACGAGGCGCTGGACGAGCTGGGGGACGTGACGGTTCCCGCATCCCCGGCGCCGGCGCTGGAGGTCAGGCCGTCGAAAAGCGATCTGGCGATGCTCCACCTCCACCTCGCCTACCTCTACGTCCTGGAGGCGGTCAGAAGGTTGATGCTTGTGAGGGGGGACATGTATACGATAAGCTTCCCAGAAGAGCCGGTGACGGAGACCCTTGAGGTCTACAGGTTCGAGCTCTCCCCCGAGGCCGAGGAGCGGTTCAAACGGCTGGAGGAGGATCCGACGACGACCCCCTACGATTACCTGAAGCAGTTCACGATAGCCCAGCGGCAGGCCATATTGGACGCGCTCGTCCTGCTGACGGGGGTCGAGATCTACATCGAGGCGAACCCGGCTCTGGGGATACCGGCCCAGCGGCCCCAGGTTGACAGGTCGATCTTCAGGAGGGACGCGCTATATCATCTGGAGAAGGCGCTGGGATACGCCGTCGGGATAGCCCCCGCCCTCGAGGAGGCCTTCCAGGAGTTCAAGAGGACGGTCCAGGAGAACTTCTCCTACAAGCTGCTCGAGGACGCCCGCAGATGGGGGTTCATCGTCGAAGAGGAGACGCTGCCCGAGGAGCTTCGCCGGAGGGGGTGATCTGATGAGGGCTTCGGCTGCCGTCGCCCTCCTCATCTTAGCTTCGTCCCTCTCTTTCGGAGGTTCATACGCCCCGCTTTTGATGTTCAGGGACGCCGGGGCGATGGGGATGGGCAACGCCTTCGAGGCGGCGGGTTCGGGCGTTTCAAGCGCCCATTACAACCCCGCCTCGCTGGCCGGGATTGACAAGTCACAGTTCGAGCTGTTGCTTTTCAGGTCGAGGGCCTCGCTCGATCTGATCTCCGAGCTGAGGGAGATAGACGACTTGACCGACAACGCCAGGGATTTGCTCCGGAGCGACGACCCCCTCGGGGACGAAACGCTGGAGCCGCAGAGGAGGTATCTGGTGGACAGGCTTGAGAGGATCATGGAGGAACAGCTCGCCGGATTCCTGGAGATCCCGTCCCTGGCCGCCGCTTTCCCCTTCAAGATCGGCGGCGTCAAGGCCGTCCTGGGGGGATCGATCTACTGGCAGGGGTATCTCTCGTTCCACATCGAGCG
>QNBQ01000330.1 GCA_003645735.1 Candidatus Poribacteria bacterium | reverse complement strand
GGACGTCCTTCATGAAGAGCTGGCCCCGACAGATCGAAGCCCCGATGATGAAAAATACCAGGGGGACGACGAGACTGATTCTCCTCATGATCCTCCTCCTCGGGATTTTATCCTTTCGGTTCAGCGAAGGCGGTTTGCGGCGGGAAGGGATCGCCCGATGCATCGGACAGCCCCTCTCCGATGGTCGCTCAAAGTATACTCGAGAGGGAATGGGGTTGTCAATCTCTGCCTAAACGAGGCGGTTGGGGTGAGGACCATCAAGCGCTAGCAACTCGGGTTAGAGCTAACCTGTATGGAAAGCGACCGACCATCGAGCTCTGAGAGCTTAACAACGGCCCAAAAATATGACGTTGTTTCTCATAGAACAGCTGGTCCAGCGATTTAAAAACCTTAAAGTCCTGCGAAGAAAGGCGCCGAACTCCCGGAGGGGGAATTGAGGAGCAACCACGATACCGAAATGCTCTTTCCCTTTGGACAGCCATTCCCTATGCAGTCTCACGAAATCTCGAATGTTATGGGTCAGGATAGCCCGGCCTTCCGAAACAGCGTATTCCAACTGTTCCTCATCAGACCACCCTACATGTCCCAGCTCAACAGCGCTTGTCACATCAAAGCCGCGCTGTCTCAACGCCCGCGCTAAAAGCGGGGTGACATCCTCATCTAGATAAAGCTTAAGCCTCGCTTTCAGACCCCTCCCGGATCCTTCCATCCTCGTCCATTGTAAGCCCAAGACCTTTCAGAACTCGCTTGATTTCGTTCTCCTGAAGCTCTTCCTCTATTTCCCTTTGATGATCGAGATAATAGCTGATCGCATCGTATACCTGAGCTGCGGTCAGATGAGGGTAAAAGAGCAGGATCTCATCCGGTGTGCTGCCGGTTTTGAAAAAGAAAGCCACAAGGCTAACGGGAATACGGGTTCCTTTCACAAAAGCTCTCCTGCCGTATTTGCCTTCCACTTGGACCACGTGAGGATGCTCCGTTACCTTCACCCTCTCCTTCATACTTCCCCTCCCGATATCGACGCCCTCGGCTCAAATATATCAAACGAGCGAGGAGTTGTCAAACAGAGCTCGGGATATCTCAGCGAGGGGCGTGAATCGGACAGGGAGATGGGCGTAACTGGACAAAGGCGAGTGCCGATCGATATAATACGCTTGAGACGGAAAAACGGAAGGGGAGTGGGAGACGCCATGGAGCTTTCCGTCCAAGAGCAGCTGGAGATAATCAAGAGGGGCGTGGCGGAGATCATATCCGAGGAGGAGCTTGTGAGGAAGCTTGAGAGGGCCAAGAAAGAGGGCAGGCCGCTCAGGGTCAAGCTCGGCCTCGACCCCACCGCGCCCGACATCCACCTCGGAACGGCCGTCGTCCTCAGAAAGCTGAGGCAGTTCCAGGACCTGGGGCACGAGGCGATCATCGTCATAGGCGATTTCACCGCGATGATCGGCGACCCAAGCGGCAGATCCAAAACCAGGCCCCAGCTGAGCGAGGAGGAGGTCAAGAGGAACGCCAAAACATACCAGGAGCAATACAGCAAGATACTCGACCCCGAAAAGACCAGGGTGGTCTTCAACAGCCAGTGGCTGGGCAAGACGAGCTTCGCCGACCTCATAAGGCTGGCCTCTAAAGTGACCGTCGCCCGCGTGCTCGAGAGGGACGACTTCCAGAACAGGTTGAAGAACAACATCCCCATAGGGATGCATGAGATACTCTACCCGCTCTGCCAGGCGTATGACTCGGTCGTGCTGGAGGCCGACATAGAGATGGGCGGGACGGATCAGAAGTTCAACAACCTGATGGGCAGGGATCTGCAGAGGGCGTTCGGACAGGAGCCGCAGGTCGTCATATTGATGCCGCTGCTGGTGGGGCTCGACGGGAAGGAGAAGATGAGCAAGTCGCTGGGAAACTACGTCGGGATAGAGGAGCCGCCCTTCGAGATGTTCGGCAAGATCATGTCGCTTCCGGACGAGCTGATGATCGACTACTTCATCCTGACGACCGACGTGCCGATGGAGGAGATCAGGGAGATAGAGCGGGGCTTGAAGGAGGGGACGCTCCACCCCAAGGAGGTCAAGAAGAGGCTGGCCAGGGAGATCGTCTCGATGTATCACTCGCCTGAGGAGGCCAGGAGGGCCGAGGAGGAGTTCGAGAGGGTCTTCGCCAGGAAGGAGCTGCCCAGCGAGATGCCCGAGATGAGCATCCCGCCCTCCGAGATGAGGGACGGGAAGGTGTGGGTCGTGAAGCTGCTCGTCATGGCCGGGATCGCCAGGAGCAACCGGGAGGCCAGGACGCTCATCTCGCAGGGGGCCATGTTCCTCAACGGCCGGAGGATAACCGACCCCAACCTCGACATACCGGTCGAGGACGGGGCCGTCCTGAAGGTCGGGAGGAGGTTTGTGAGGCTCAGGGTTTCCCAAGGTTAAAAACAGAAGGGGAGGTCGATAGGCGATGTCGATATTTAAGCCGGTGAGCGAGAAGGAGGTCACCAGGGCGATAGTCGAGAGCTTCATGAGGCAGCTTTCGGAGTATGCCGAAAGCGACGTCATCATCGTCGGCGCCGGCCCAAGCGGCCTCATGGCCGGCAGGGATTTGGCGGCGGCCGGAGTTAAGGTCCTGATCATCGAGAGGAACAACTACCTGGGAGGGGGCTTCTGGATAGGCGGGTATCTGATGAACAAGGTGACCGTCAGGGAACCGGCAAACGAGATACTGGACGAGCTGGGCGTCCCCTACGAGGAGTTCTCGCCGGGTTTGTATGTGGCCGACGGCCCCCACGCCTGCTCCAAGCTCATAGCCGCCGCGTGCGACGCCGGCGCCAAGTTCGCAAACATGACCAAGTTCGACGACGTCGTCCTCAGGGAGAACGGCAGGGTGGCCGGGGTGGTCATAAACTGGACGCCCGTCTCGGCCCTGCCCAGGGAGCTGACCTGCGTCGATCCCGTGGCGCTTGAGGCGAAGCTGGTGGTGGACGCCACGGGCCACGACGCCGAAGTGGTCTCGAAGCTCGAGGAGAGGGGGCTGATAAGAAAGGTCGGCACGGGCGCGATGTGGGTCGAAAGGTCGGAGGACCTGCTGGTGGAGCACACCGGCGAGGCGCACCCCGGCCTCATCGTCGCCGGAATGGCCGTCGTGGCCCTTTACGGGCTGCCCAGGATGGGGCCGACCTTCGGCGCGATGCTGCTTTCCGGGAGGAGGGCCGCCGAGGTATGCCTCAAAAAGCTGAAGGAGATGGAAGAGGAGCGGTGATCCTCTACGACGACCCCGCGACCGAAAACCTCAGGATCGAGGAGATAGCCGATTACCTCTCCTCGAAGCTGCCCCGGCTTGAAGTCGAGGTCCGGCCAGGCTTCTTCCAACACCACCTCGGAGGGCTGGCCCCCTCCGAGAGGGAGAGGGCGATCGACCTGCTGGCGCGGGAGATCGCCTCCTGCAGGGTTCGAAACCCGTTCAGGCCGATCTGGGGGGTCGATTTCGAGCCGCTATACGGCGAGGTGGAGTTCGAGAGGAGGGGGGTGGAGAACCCATCCCGCAAGCCGTTCGGGATAATCTACGACG
>QNBQ01000329.1 GCA_003645735.1 Candidatus Poribacteria bacterium | reverse complement strand
TCTCTGCATAGGGTGTGGCATCTGTGAGAACAAATGCCCTCTGGTCGAGGAGCCGGGGATAAGGGTTACGGCGAGGGGGGAGGTCAGGCATAAGGACAGATATCCGCCAGTTGGACAAACCGGCTTGGAGGTGAGCGGGCGATGAAGAGGGTCTATTTGGATCACAACGCCACGACGCCCCTCCACCCTGAGGTTCTGGAGGCGATGATGCCTTACCTGACGGAGAAGTTCGGCAACGCCTCCAGCGTCCACTCCTACGGCAGGGAGGCGCGTGAAGCGATAGATGAGGCGAGGGAGAAGGTCGCCCGGCTCATAGGCGCCAGGCCCGAGGAGATCGTCTTTACTAGCGGCGGGACCGAGTCGGACAACATGGCGATCAAGGGCGTCGCCTACCTGATGAGGGAGCGGGGCAAGGGAAACCACATAATCACCTCCTCCATAGAGCACCACGCCGTGCTCAACACCTGTAAATACCTGGAGAAGAAGGGGTTCGAGGTGACCTACCTTAGGGTGGACAAATACGGGGTCGTGGATCTCGACCAGCTGGTGGACTCGATAACCGATAAGACGATCCTCATAACGATCATGCACGCCAACAACGAGATAGGCACGATCCAACCGCTTGAGGAGATAGGGAGGATAGCCAAGGAGAGGGGGATAATCTTCCACACGGACGCTGTTCAGACGGTGGGCAAGATACCGGTGAACGTGGACGAGCTGGGCGTGGATCTTTTGAGCCTGTCGGCCCATAAGATCTACGGCCCCAAAGGGGTGGGGGCGCTTTACGTGAGGAGAGGGGTGAGGCTGGAGAAGCTGATACACGGCGGGCATCACGAGCGGAACAGGAGGGCGGGGACGGAGAACGTGCCGGGGATAGTCGGGCTGGGCAAGGCGGCTGAGCTGGCCATGAAAAACATGGACGAGGAGAGAGAGCACCTCTGGAACCTCTCAGAAAGGCTGAAGCGGGGCATAATGGAGAGGGTGGAATACGTCTACCAGAACGGCCATCCCGAAAAGCGGATACCCAACACGATCAACCTCTCCTTTGAGTTCGTCGAGGGGGAGAGCATCGTGTTGGGGCTTGATATGCACGGGATATGCGTGTCGACCGGCTCGGCCTGCACCTCCGGCTCGCTGGAGCCTTCGCACGTGCTGATGGCTATCGGGCTGAGGCCGGAGCTGGCCCACGGGTCGATCAGGTTCTCGTTGGGGATGGGCAACACGGAGGAGGAGATCGATTACACGATAGAGAAGGTCGCGGAAGTCGTAGAGAGGCTGAGGATGATGTCCCCCCTCTACGCCGATGCGATCAAAGAGAGGAGGGGAAGGTCATGAAGTTCGGGGGGATCGACGAGAAGGAGATTATCGAGAGGATAAGAGAGCTGAAGGAAAAGCTCGGGGATGAGCTCGTCATCCTCGGGCACCACTATCAGCGGAGGGGGATAGTCGAGCTTTCGCATTTCAGAGGGGATTCGTTCCAGCTCTCAAGACAGGCCGCCTCTCAGAGAAAGGCCAAATACATCGTCTTCTGCGGGGTCCGGTTCATGGCCGAAAGCGCCGCCATCCTCGCCGCCCCGCATCAGATCGTCCAACACCCCGAGCCGACCGCCGGCTGCCCCATGTCCGACATGGCCGACCCCTGGGACGTGGAGGAGGCGTGGAGACAGATAACGGAGATATGCGGCGACGATGTGATACCCATCACCTACGTGAACTCCTCCGCGGAGGTCAAGGCCTTCTGCGGCAGGCACGGCGGGGCGACCTGCACCTCCTCCAACGCCCAGAAGCTCATCGAATGGGGCTTCTCCCAAAAAAGCAGGGTCTTCTTCCTGCCGGACAGACATCTCGGCACGAACGCCGCAAACAAGCTCGGCATACCGCGCGACAAGAGGGTCATCTGGGACTTCACCCAGCCGGAGCTGGGCGGCAACACCGAGGAGCAGATCTACAACTCCAAGCTGATCCTATGGAACGGCTACTGTCACGTCCACACCTTCTTCAAACCCGAACACGTCTACGAGGCGAGGAGGAGGTTCCCGGGCTGCACCGTGGTGGTCCACCCGGAGTGCTTCGAGGAGGTGGTGGACCTGGCCGACCACGACGGCTCGACCGCATTCATGGTCAGGTTCGTCGAGGAGGCGCCCAAAGGCTCGACCATAGTGATAGGGACGGAGATAAACCTGGTCAGCAGGCTTGCCTACGAGCACCCCGACAAGAAGGTGGTCGAGCTGGCGAGATCGCTCTGCCCCAACATGTATAAGATCACCCTCCTCAGCCTGCTGAGGACGCTGGAGAACATAGGCGAACTGAACGTGGTCGAGCTGCCTGATGAGGTGAAACATTACGCGAAGATAGCTCTCGACAAGATGCTAGAGGTCGCCTCCAAGTGAGATGGGCTGTCCTGATCCTCACGCTCGTCCCATCCCTCGCCCTCTGCTCGTTCGAGCTTCCTCCGCTTGCTCCCCCCCCTCTCCCCGGCGGCTCAGCGGCGCTGAGGGCGGGATATGAAGAGGTGGACGGGTTCGGAGGATATACCTCCCTCGATCTCTTTTTCCCTCCCCTGTTACTCTCCCTTCGCTCCTCCTCCGATCGGGAGGGCCTTTACGGGGAGACCGTTTTGAGCCTCGCCTACGAGGCGAGGGTCGGATCGGGCGAGCTGATGTTCGTTCTCTCATACCTCGGCTGTCACGCCTCGGGCGAGCTGGGAAGGATGGGAAAAGGGAGGGGCGCGGCGGTCGACCTGGGGGCGAGGATCCCGATAGGCCCGGCGAAGCTGGAGCTTTTCACCTGGAACCTGATCTCCGCCGTCAGATACCACAGGCTTCCGCTCGAAGGGGTCGAGGGAAGGAGGTATTGGGAGGGGGCGTCGAGGGATCTCCTCCTCCGCCTGATCGTTCCGCTCCGGGGGCGCGGCCTGGAGGGAGAGTGCGGGCTGTTCGGGAGATCGCCCTTCCTGGGCTTGAGGTGGAGGCCATCCGATGAGGTGTTGCTCGAAGCGGGATGGGCCTTCGGGCGGTCGATAAGGGGAGGGCTCAGGATCGGGCTGAGGGCCGAGGTTGGCCCTTTAACCATTGGATACCGCCACATGATGGGAAATCTGGGGGTTCAATCGACGGCGGTCGATGTGACGGCTGAGCTGAGATGACCCCCATCATGACGGCTCTGCTCATCACATCGGCGATCTGGTCGCCGGGCGATCTGATCGAGGATCCCTCCGAGCTGGCCGGGATCGAGGGGGGGCTGCTGCACATCTGGGCCGGCCTCGATAACCCCTCGCTGAACGTCGAAGGGGAGAGCCCCTCGGCCGAGGCAAGGCTGTCCCAATCGGCCTCGCTCTCCGGCGGCCTATATCTGATCCGGAGCGGACGCGGAGGGGCCTGGGGCCTGATGGTGGAGGGGTTGGTGGAGGACGAGCTCGGGGCGGAGCTTTCGGAGACACGGTCTGAATACATGGTCAACGAACGCCGCTTCACATCGCTCACCCCGCTATCGGTCGAATACCTCCTGCTGCGCGATATGACCATCTCCCTCCTCTGGGGCCGCGCGATGGGGGAG
>QNBQ01000328.1 GCA_003645735.1 Candidatus Poribacteria bacterium | reverse complement strand
TCCCCTTGAGGCCGGGGGATACGCTTTTCATCCCCGAGAGGTTCAGGGTGAACTGGACCGCCCTCCTGGCGCTTTTGTCCGTCATCTCCACGACCCTCACCCTGGTCAGGGGGCTGAGGTAAACCCGCGAAACAGGGGCGGCGTTACAACGAATCGGTTGTGGCGCCCCCAAGAGGCGCGCCTAATGGGGGAGAAAAGGAAGCGAAAGCTGAACATCGAGGAGCTGCCCGAGGATGAGGAGCTGATAAAGCGGATAAAGGAGGGGGACGAGCGGGCGTTCGAGCTGCTGATGCGCAAATACAAACGGCGCGTCTACCTGATCGCGCTTCAGAGCACCAAAAGCCATGAGGACGCCGAGGACATAACCCAGGAGGTGTTCATCAGGGTCTTCAAATCGATACCGAGCTGGGAGCCGAGGGCGAGCTTCTCAACGTGGCTCTACAAGGTGACCAGTCACCTATGCGTCGATTACCACAGGAGCAGGGTCAGGCAGAGGGTCGAGTCGGTCGACGACGAGGAGGCGGCGGTGCCGGAGCCGAGGGCCGAGGATCTCGCAAGCCATCCCGACAGGGTCGCCGAGGAGAGGGAGATAAGGCGGCTGATCGACGAGGTTATCCAGAAGAACCTCTCGGGAAGACAGCGGGATGCCTTCATCCTCTACTACTACGGCGGGCTACAGGTCAAAGAGGTGGCCGAGGTTTTGGGCGTGGCCGAGGGGACCGTTAAAATGCATCTCTTCAGGGCCGTCTCGAAGATAAGGGAAGCCCTCAAGCCCCTCAAGGAGAGGGGCGAAATCTGAACCGGGCGGGGGTCGAAGATGAACTGCAACGATATAGCTCCTCTTTTGATCGCCTACGTCCACAACGACCTCTCCGATGAGGAGAGGGAAGCCGTTGAGTCCCACCTCAAAAACTGTCCCGAATGTTCCAGGACGTTGGAGGAGACGATCTGGACGGTTGAGCTTCTGGAGAGGAAGGTCGAGGCCGACATGGAGTCCGTCGAGCCCCTCCTGGGGGATCTGGAGGTGAAAGTCTACAGGAGACTGGCCGCCGAATGGGTGAGGGAGGCGAGGAGGAGGTGGATCGACAGGCTCTGGTTCCTACGGAGGCCCTGGGCCTGGGCGGCCTACGCCGCGGCAGCTCTCGCCTTCGGGGTTTACATCGGCTCACACCACCTCGCGCCCGAGCGGCCCGCCGATCAACCCGCCCTGGCGGCTAAGGCGGATGAGTGCATACGGATGAGGCTGAGGATGTATGCCGACGAGGAGGCTTTCAGGAAGCTCGAAAGCGCCCACGTGATCAAATACGTCCGCGGCGACGAATGGAAGGCGTGGGGGGTTTACAACCAGGTGATAAGGGAGAACCCCGGAACGGTCGCCGCTATGATCGCCTCGGAGGAGATCTCGACCGCGGAGTATAAGCCATGAGACGCCTTTCGGCGCTCATCCCCATACTTCTCCTGCTCCAAACGACCGCTTATCCGATCGGTTTCTCCCCCTTTGATAAAGGGATAGCCGAGCTGGTGGAAGCCGGCGAATACGAGGAGGCCATCTCCAAGCTCAAGGCCAGGCTCAAATCGCTCAAAACCCCCGAGCTCATAGCCGACACCTACTTCCAGATCGGGGACATCTATTACAAATACCTCCACGACTACCCCAAGGCCCTCCGGACGTATCGGAAGGTAGTCGAGCTGGGCAACGACAACCCCTCCGAGGAATACGTCGTGCTGGCGAGGATGATGGAGGGCGAGGTGCTGTGCAGGATGGGAAGGCATGGGGAGGCGCTGGACCTTTATCGGAGGATAGCCGAGAGATACCCCTCCGGGACGGTCTATCACGCGGTCGCCAAGCAGAGGTGGCTGAGCATCCGAAGCGCCCTGAAGGTGCTGGATGAGCTCAAGGCGAAGCTGGCGGAGTTCGAGGGGACGCCGCTGGCCGTTCAGCTCCGGCTTCAGATAGCGGAGATCTACAGGACCGATCTGAACATGCCCCAGGAGGCGATCAAAGAGTATAGGCTCATACTCGAAAAACACCCCCAAAACCCCGCCGCCCCCGAGGCCCTTTGGTGGATCGGCTACCTCTACTCCTCGATGAACATGCCCCGGAAGGCGATCTCGGCCTACAGGGAGGTGGTGGACAGGTATCCGGAGAGCAAGTTCGACGCCGAGGCGCTGTTCCAGATGGGCAGGCTCTATATGAAGCTCGGGGATTACGGCAAAGCGGCGGAAGCCTTCGAGAGGCTCATCGAGACGAGGCCGGCCTTCTGGAAGCTGCCGGCGGCCTTCTACTGGCTCGGAACCTGTTACGAGCTGATGGGCGAGTATGACAGGGCGATAGATTCCCTCCGGACCTTCTCCGTCGTCTACCTGGCCCACGAGAAGAGGCTGATCTGGGCCGGCGATATAGGCAAACACGGCGAGACGAAGCTGAAGATCGAGACGGAGGTGGCTGCCAGGATCAAGCAGCTGGAGCTGAAGCTGCCGGAGTCGCTCTGGAGGATCGCCGAAAAGGAGCTGAAAAACGGGAGATTCGATGCCGCGGCGTTCAAGCTCCGCAAGCTCATAAGCCTCTTCCCGGACAACCCCTACGCGCAGAAGGCTCTGGCCGAGCTTAAAAAGGTCGAGATGATGGGCGAGGTGAGCCGATGCATGCGGATAGCCCGTAGCTCCCCCGACCCGGTCAAACGGAACATGGCGAGGTTCAGGGCGGCTGAGATCTACGAGAACGGCCTGGGGGATTACGAAAAGGCCATAAGGGAATACGAGGAGGTGGTCAGATCGGGCGATGAGGTCTGGGCCGCGAGGGCGCTTTACAGGATCGGGATGATCTACCAGCGCAGGTTGAACGACCCGAAGGAGGCGGTCAAGGTCTTCAGGCGGATCGTCAGGGAATACCCCAAGACGGAGTATGCGGTGATGGCCAGCTATCAGCTGGGCGAGCTTTACAGGACGAAGCTCAACAGGCACAGGGACGCCCTGGTCGCCTACGCGGAGGCGATCTCCTACCCCTCCCAGATAAGACATCTGGGGGACGGGTTCGTGGACAGCCTGGCCGATACGGCGGCCTTCAGAATGGGCAGGGTCTACTTCGAGAACCTGCACGATTTCGAGGGCGCCAGGAAGGTCTTCGAGGAGTTCATAAGGACCTACCCCCGCTCCCCGAAGCTGGCCGCCGCCTACGTCTTTCTGGGGCTCATAGCCGAGCGGGAGGGGAGGGTCGAGGACGCCCGAAAAGCCTACAGGGAGGCGTTGACGCGCGTGCTCGACAGCCCCCTCCAGGCGAAGATGGTAAAGGAGGAGGTGGCCGAGCTGAACCTCGGATCGGACGGCCAGGCCGAGGTGGCCAGGAAGCTCATGGAGAGGATCTCATCCCTTAAGGGGAGATGAGATCAGGTTTAAAAACTCCATCCTCGTCGCCCTATCCGTCCTGAACGACCCCAACATGGCGCTTGTGACGGCCTTCGAGTTCTGCTTTTGAACCCCCCTGCTCATCATGCAGAGGTGATATGCCTCCATTACAACCCCCACCCCTTCCGGCTTCAAGACCTCGAAGAGGGTGTG
>QNBQ01000327.1 GCA_003645735.1 Candidatus Poribacteria bacterium | reverse complement strand
GGAGATCCAGACCACGATCCTGGTCGTCAACGGCCCGTCTTACGCCTGCGCTGGCGTGGAGGGAGAGGGGTTCGTCGCGATGACCATATCCGGCCCGACGGGCGAGGGGTTCACCAAGCCCAGCACCTTCACCCGCGAGAGGAGGGTCGTCCTGGTCAAGGGGATCTCCCTCAATACCCTCTACTGACAGGCGGAGAGGGAGAAGGACTGGCGGAGGAAGCTCCTCAAAACCTCGTTGAAGACGGCGGGGTTCTCGCACATCGGGGAGTGCTTGGCGTCCGGTATGATGGAGACGTAGCTCCTCCTGACCTCAGCGTAGATGTAAGCCGCCTCGGGGGGAACGGTTCGATCCTTCAAGCCGAAGATCAAAAGCGTTGGCGCCTTAACCCTCTTGAAATCCTCGATCACCCTCGCCCTCGAATACCACCTCATGCTCCTCGTGGCCGATCTGATCGTGGGTTTGAGCCACACCTCACCCGCGGTCGACCCCCTGAGCGCGAACCCCCCTATCGCCCTCACCATCCCATACCACAGGACGCCTATGACCGGGT
The DNA here is from genome assembly GCA_003645735.1 of Candidatus Poribacteria bacterium. Classification (GTDB taxonomy): domain Bacteria; phylum Poribacteria; class WGA-4E; order B28-G17; family B28-G17; genus B28-G17. The sequence continues at coordinate 3,011 of QNBQ01000327.1, read as the reverse complement.
AACCTATGATCCTCAGCCTCAACGGCAGCCCTTTCGGAGGGGTGGCCACGAGGACGAGCTTATCGACCGCCTCGGGATATGTGGCGGCGAACCTGGCTGCGATCGCCCCTCCCAGCGAGTGGCCGACTATCGACATCCGCTCCACCCCCACGGCCTCACAGAACTCCCTGACGAGATCGACGTAATCCGATATCCTGTAGCCGGAGGGGGGTTTATCGGAGTCGCCGAACCCCTTCAGATCGGGCGCGTAAAACCTGAACTCGTCGCCCAGATCCCTCATGACGTATTTCCAATACTCCCTCGATCCGGCCCAGCAGTGCAGCAGCAAAACCGGCTCGCCCCGTCCGCCCACCTCGTAGACTATCCTTCCGTGTCCCTTGAGGAAGACCGAGTCGACCCTGCTGCTCCTGGGAACCTTCTCCTCTAAGGCGTCCCTGACGGTGTTTATGGGGAGCTCGGCGTGTCTGTCGAGCCTTTTGGGGTTGAGCAGCGGGATCAGCAGGCCCAGCCCCATGAACAGGAGCAGGGCCAGCAGGGGGAGGACGAGGGTGAAAAGCCTCCTTCTAATCCTCATCCTCTTCGAAGCCCTCCGCCGTCTCCCCGACGTAGACGGCCAGAAGTATGAACTCCGTATGGGCGACCATCTGCTGAACCGGCCTGGTCCTCCCCTGGCGCGGGAGGATCGGCCTGCACAGCATCTCCATAGCCCTTATCATGACGAAGCCGTTTCCCCTGAGGGTTTCGGCCATCCTCTCTATCTGGTTGTAGGTGGGGTTGAGGCTTGCGACCCTTCCCCCCTTTTTGATGGCCGCCTTTATCGTCTCGATCTCCTCCCAGGGGGCGGGTATGTCAAGCACGACGGCGTCGGCCCCTTTGACCGGAACCGGCTCGCCCGGCTCCTTTAGGTTGAGCTCCACGTAATCCAAGGCGCCCGCCCTCCTCAGGTTCGACTCCGCCACCCTGAGCATGTCCTCCCGGACGTCGTAGCTGTAGACCCTGCCGTCGGGCGCAACAGCGTAGGCCAGCGCTATGGTCAAGGCGCCCGATCCCGTCCCCAGCTCCACCACCCTGCACCCGCTCCGTATGTTGGTCGCGAGAAGCAGTATGCCGATGTCCTTGGGGTAGACGATGTTGGTGTTGCGCTGAACCTTCATGACGAGATCCTCGATGCTCGGCTCCAGCAGGTAGGCGGGCGATTTGGAGAGCTGAACCAGGTCGCCGTATTCCCGCCCTATGAGATCCCCGAGGTCGAGGTTCCCCTTGTGCGTCCCCAGGGTTTTCCCAGGCCGGGCGGTGACCAGGTAGGTGGAGCCGTCGGGCAGGTAAACCAGAACCAGATCGCCCTCCCTTATCGGCATCAGATCAACCCTCTCTCCTTCATGCTGACGAACGTCCCGTCCCCTATTATCACGTGGTCGAGGACGGGTATATCGAGGATCTTCCCCGCCTGGACGATCTGTCTCGTGGAGCTTATATCGTCCGCGCTCGGGGCGGGGTCGCCCGAGGGGTGGTTGTGGACCAGGATTATGGAGGCCGCTGACTCCTCCAGGGCGAACCGGAATATCTCCCTGGGGTGTATCACGCTGGCGTTCAGGCTCCCCTCGAATATCCTGCGGTATTTGATCAGGTAGTTTTTGGTATCGAGGCAGAGGACGTAGAGGGTCTCCTTGACGAGATCCCTCATCCAGGGCATCATCAGCCTTGCGACGTCCGATGCCGATTTGATCTGGACCTTTTCGTCCTCGGTGTAGGCGGCGAGCCTCCTTCCCAGCTCAAACGCGGCCAATATCTGGGCCGCCTTGCTCGGCCCCAGCCCCTTGATCCCCTCGGCGAGCTGCTTCTCGTTCTCCTGGGCCATCCTCCGCAGGTTGCCGTCGTATTTCTTCAGAAGCCTCTCGGCGAGCTGGAGGGCGGTTTCCTCCTCGCTGCCGGTTCTTATCAGGATGGCCAGGAGCTCGGAGGTCTTGAGGGCTTGGGGGCCGTATTTATACAGCCTCTCCCTGGGCCGCTCCTCCTCGGGGAGGTCTTTCAGCGTGTATTTTCGCCGCGACATGGCGGGGATGAGGGGCGGGGCCTCCGGCCCCGCCCCCTGAAGCTCAGTCATCGGCGGGCACCGCCTCCTCCTGCGGGAGGGCGCCCTTCTCAGCGACCTCGATCATCCTCAGCTGCGGCACTCCCGTGCCCGCCGGTATCAGCCTGCCGACTATGACGTTCTCCTTCAGCCCCCTCAGCCTGTCCTTCTTGCCGTATAGAGCCGCCTCCGTCAGAACCCTCGTGGTGTGCTGGAACGAGGCCGCCGAGATGAAGCTCTCCGTGCTCAACGCCGCCTTCGTTATCCCCTGGATGATCGGCCTCGCCTTGGCCGGCCTGCCGCCCTGCGCTATGACCCGCTCGTTCTCCCTCTGGAACGTGATCTTATCGACCTCATCCCCCTCCAGGAACTCGGTGTCGCCCGGATCCTCTATCTTCACCTTCTTCATCATCTGCCGCACGATCACCTCTATGTGCTTGTCGTTTATCCGCTCGCCCTGCGCTCTGTAGACCTCCTGGATCTGATTGACCAGATACGCCTGAACCGCCGTTTCGCCTTTGATCCTCAGGATGTCGTGCGGATCGAGCGGTCCCTCCGTCAGCCTGTCGCCCGCTCTGACCCACTCGCCCTCCCTCACGATCATGTGCTTCCCTATCGGTATCCTGTAAAGCTCGCTTTCGGCGCCCGTCTCGGGGTTGACGATCTTGACCAGCCTCATCCCCCTGCTTGTGCCCTCTATCTTGACGTATCCGTCGATCTCGGCTATGAAGGCGGCGTCCTTAGGCTTGCGGGCCTCGAACAGCTCCGTCACCCTCGGCAGACCCGTAACTATATCCTTCGCCTTGGCCCTCTCCCTCGGGATCCTGGCCAGCGTGTCGCCCGCCTCGACCATGTCGCCGTCCCTGACCGACAGGTGTGCCCCGGTGGGCATGTGGTATCTGCCGATGACCTCGCCGTTCTCGTCCAGTATCTCGATCCT
>QNBQ01000326.1 GCA_003645735.1 Candidatus Poribacteria bacterium | reverse complement strand
GTGACCGGCTTCTTCTACAACCCGAACATCCACCCCGACGAGGAATACAGGCGGCGGCTGAGGGAGGCGATCAGATACGCCAAAATAGCCGGGGTGGAGCTGATAACGGGCGATTACGACCCGGAGAGGTGGTTCGAGGCCGTCAAAGGGCTTGAGGGCGAGCCGGAGGGCGGGAGGCGATGCCGGATCTGTTTCGAGATGAGGCTGGAAAGGACGGCTCAGGTGGCGCGGGAGAGGGGGTTCGAGGTCTTCACGACCACCCTCTCCGTAAGCCCGCACAAGAAGGCCGATGTGATAAACGAGGTCGGCCGCCTCGTAGCCGAAAGACACGGCCTGGAGTTTCTGGAGGCCGATTTCAAGAAGAAAGGCGGGTTTGAAAGGAGCGTCAAGCTCAGCAAACAATACGGCCTTTACAGACAAAACTACTGCGGCTGTATCTTCAGCCTCAGGGAGGCCGAGAAGAGGAGGCGAAGGAGGAGATGAGGGCGAACGAAGAGGAGGCGATGAGGAGGTATGAGGCGCTGCTCGAGGAGCTGGAAGCGGAGCGCCGGAGGCTGATGTCACATCCGGGATACGTGGGATGCAGGGAAAATTGCGACACCTGCTGCCGCGGCACCTCGCTGCTGTCCATATTGCCGGTCGAGATGATCCACATGAAACAGGGGCTTCTCAAGCTCCCCCCTGAGCTGAGGGAACACATCTACGATAGGGCCCGAAGGGCGATACTCAAGGCACTGAGCCTGGGATACGACGCCGGGAAGCTGATGGAGGGGAAGGCCGGGGAGGCGATGATGAAGATGAGGGGAGGGGAGGCGGTCTGCCCCTTCCTGATAGGCGGGGTGTGCGCCATATACGATCAGAGGCCTCTGATCTGCAGGATCTGGGGGCTGCCGATGTTCGACGGGCTGAGGACGAGCTGTTGCAAGTATACCTTCGTCGGAAACCTCGACGCCCTCAAGCCCATCGATTACACCTATTTCCGCCGCGAAGCGATCAGGATAGGGGAGGAGTCGGGCTGTGGGAGGGGATCTATACCGATGAGCTACGCCATACTGATCATCAAGGCGGAGGAGGAAGTTGAGAGGGAAGGCGCGTGATCTGCTGAGGAGGTTCGCTGCCTGGTCGATTCCCCATCCCCACCGCCTCTTCATCCTGCTCCTCATCGCCCTCGCGTTCTTCCTCAGGCTCCCGCTTCTGAGGGTCAGGTATTTCGACCCCGATGAGCTGGAGCATCTACACGCCGCCTGGTGCATCTACCGGGGGATGCTCCCCTACAGGGATTTCTTCGAGCACCACACCCCCCTTCTTCACTACGTCCTCGCCTTCCTATACCCCGCCCTGGGCGAGTCGATCGAGCTGATATTCGCCGCCAGAGCCCTGATGTGGCTGCTTACGGGTCTGATCCTATACCTGACCTTCAGGCTCGGCTCCGAGATGTTCGACGACGACATCGGGATAACCGCCGCGCTGCTGCTGAGCTATATGGTGATGTTCCTCGAAAAATCGCTCGAGATAAGACCGGATGTCGCCTCCACGGCCCTCTGGCTCCTGTGCCTGATAGTCCTCATCAGGGCCGTCCGATATCAGAGCAGGAGGCTTTACCTCTGGTCGGGCATCTCCCTCGGCGTGGCGCTGCTCTTCACCCCCAAGATCCTTTTCCCGACCCTGGGGGTGGCGCTGGGGTTCGCGTATCAGCTGGCCAGATACAGGATCTCCCCCTCCAGACATCTCAGGTTCCTCTCCCTCTTCGCCCTGGGGTATCTCATCCCGATCGCCGGGACGCTGATCTATTTCGGCGTCTTGAGGGGGGCGGACGATTTCATCAGGTGCAACTTCCTGATGAACCTCAGGTGGAAGGTGAGGTTTTCCCCTCTGGGATACATCAAACGATGGGCCTCTCAAAACCCCATCTTCGGCGCGCTGGGGCTGGCGGGGCTGCTCATCTCGCTCTACGGGCTTAGAAGGCGGGAGGCGATCTTCAGGGCGTGGCACATCCCCTCCATAGCGACCGTCTTCCTGGTCTGCTCCCTCTGGATCATACCCGTTCCCTCCAGGCAGTTTTACATGACCTTCCTGCCGCTTTGGGCGGTTTACGGGGCGCGGCTCCTCAAGGAGGGGATATACATCGAGCTGGGGTCGATGGGGAAGCGGAGGTGGGCGGCGATAGGAGCGGGGGCGATCGTCTATCTGGGGTTTGTGATCTACGCGCTCAAGCTCAGCGGATGGGTGAGCTTCAGGCCGACCGCCTTCGGCTCCGGAAGGGCTTTCCTCATCACCTGGGCCGGTGTGATAGCCGCCTGCGCGGTCGTCTCACAGCTCAGGTTTCTGGAGGCCGGGCTGAGGAGGGGGATCGCCCTGTCGCTCATCTGCCTGGGGATAACGGCCTACCCGCTCGATCAGATGAAGGCCCAGCTCAACCAGCGGAACGACGGCCAGCTCCGCGCCATCCGATACGTCATGGACATAACCTCCCCCGACGATCACGTCCAGGACGGCTGGTCGGGCTTCGGCCTCTTCAGGCCGCACTCCTATTACTACTGGTTCCTGCACGGGGAGATCAGGGCGATGTTGACCGAAAAGCAGCTGACGGACGACATAATCTCGGCCATGGAGAGGGTTCGGACGAAGGTCGTCATCTACGACGGCGATCTGAGGGCCATGCCGGAGAAGTTCAGGCGATACGTGGAGGCGAACTTCGAGCCGACCGGCGTCGGGAACATATGGGTGAGGAAGCCGATCCGAGCGGGAGGTTCCCGGGGCGCGCCTTGAGAGCGGGCTGTGAGTTGTGGTATAATCCACCGGGCCGTTGAACACGTCCGGCGAAACGATCCCCTTGGGAAGGTGAGCCGTGATGAAGGCCATTCCAGTCCTCATCTTGTTCCTCATCGCCGCCTCGCCGTCCCTATCTCAGCTCACGAGGAACGATGTGGAACAGGTGCTCTACCAAGCTTTGGAGCCGATCGGGCGAGAGATAGCTGCTATCAAGCTGGATATCGCCGAGGTGAAAGGTGAGATAAAAGCTGTAAGGGCCGAGGCTGCTTCCAAAGATGATATTGTGGCGACCAGGGATGAGATAGCAAAGGCCAGAGATGAGGTTTCGAGCCTGTATAGGTGGTTCATCCTAGCATGGATAACCATCATCCTCGCTATCTTCGCGATCCCCTTCCTTAGGATCGGCCTGCTTTGAGCGGGGCTTTCGAGGTGATCGGATGTGAGGTTCGGCGTTCGATCGAGGCTTTTGCTGGTCCTGGTGGCCAGCTGTCTTCTGCCGCTTCTCATGGCGATAGGGGCGATCTACGCGCTAGGGGTGATCGAGAGGGAGAGAAGCGTGGGGATGGGGCTTGAGGAGGTGGCGAGGCTGTCGGCAGAGAGGATATCGATCACCCTCTCCTCGAACGCCGATCTCTTCAGGACGCTCTCCATATTCCCCGCCTGTCGCGATCTGCTCTCCCGGGCGTCGGCAAAATCGGAATCCCTCCCGGATGAGGAGCTCAAGAGGAGGGCGGAGCAGATCGAGTCCAGATGGGCCGGGCTTGGGGAGGGCGACCCTCCGTTGAAGGATATCCTC
>QNBQ01000325.1 GCA_003645735.1 Candidatus Poribacteria bacterium | reverse complement strand
GCTCTGACCTCCTCGGCTTTGGCCGAAAGCCCCCTTCTGAGGGCGGCGTCCAGGCCGATCAGCTCCTCAGCAAGCCTCGAAAGCTCTTCATCCCCGCCCACCCGATCCTTGAGCTCGGCGATTTTGGAGAGGGTGACCCACCTGCCTTTTATCAGGTTGAGCAGGCGGGCCGAATCCTCCTCCTCGATCGCCCGCATCATCAACCTCGTCTGATCGATCGCCACCCTTATGAGGCTGAGCAGCTTCTCCCTTGATCTATCCTCCATTTTTCACACCACCGCCACAAGCCTTCTGGGCTTTTCGCCCCGATCCTCGCCTTGTTGTTCGGTCGCCCGGTTTACGATCTGCTCCCAGGCGTCCCTGAGCGTGGTGAGCAGCTTGAGAACCTCGTCTATCATCCCCTCGTCCTTCTTGAGGTCGGCCATCATCAGCCTCCAGACCATGTATTCGTAAATCCTCCACAGGTTGGAGGCTATCGGCCTGGCCTCGGGATGGTCGAAGTTAAGCGAGGCCATGAGCTCGATGATGATATCCCGGGCTTTGGTCATGTGTTTGGAAAACTCCTCCCTGTCGAGCTTTGGAGCTTTCAACAGCTCCTTCAAAACGTTCAGCTCATGGATCGCCCCGTCGTAAAGCATCAAGATCAACGTGCCGGGATCAGCTGTGTCGATCTGGATCTCCCTATACTTCCTGAGCAGCTTTTCGTTCATATCGGCTCCCCTCCGGCCATGTGTTGGTTGACATCACGTTCTAAACCCGCCGCTCCCAGATGTGTTGCCCGTGAGGGCGGCGAGCTGGGTCAGGAGGTAATTGCCCTGAGCCGTTATCTCGTTCAAAGCCCTCTCAAGCTCCGTGAAGATCCTCTCGAGCCTCTCCCTTTCCATCTCGACCCGTCTTTCGATCTGCTCTATCCGCTCGTCTATCTCCTCGATCTGATCCTGCAGCGCCTCCTGCCTCCTGGCCACAAGCCCGTCCGATTCGGTCATGTAATCCAGCACCCGCTCCATCTGCTCGCCCAGGCCGAAGGAGAGGGCGATGGTCGCCTCGTAAGTTCCTCCGTTTGCGGAAAGCGTCTCAGGGGTGACGTTGACCTTGATCCTCAGCCCGGCGGTGTATTCGTTGGAGTCGCTGCCCGTCAGATACTGTCCGTCGCCCGTCGCCGGCTCGCCGTTTATCGTGCCGGCCACGTCCACCCCGTAGTCGGTCAGCGTCGTCGTGCCTATGCCGGTGCTTGAGCCGTCGCCTGAATCCTCCACGTCCGACACGACGCTCAGCCCATACTTGCTGCCGTAGTAGTCGTGGGTTAATCTCAGGACGCCGTTGTCGTTGTAAGCGGTTATGGGGATCTCATACCTGCCCTGGGTCGTGACCACCAGGTTGCCGAAGTCGAGCGATCCGCCGCCCTCGTTGTTCTCGATCAGCGTAAGCGAAAGCTGACTGGTTCCGGTAGTATTATCGGTCACGACCAGCCTTCCGCTTGAGTCGATCGTGGCCGTCACCTGCCCGCCGAAGGCGTTCTCGATGGCCGTCAGCAGATCCACGACCCTGGTCGTGTTGGGGTCGGAGATGGTGAAGGTGGCGGAGATCTGGTCCCCGTTGTGATCGGTTCCGGTGATGGTAATCGTATCGCCCGCCGAGACGTTCGCGCCGTCTATCTCGGCGAAGGTCGTGTCCCCGGTTATGGGGGCGCCGCCGGCGGTGTTGGCCTTATCGGCCGTCAGCACCTGGGCGACCCTCCTGTGAAGCAGGCTGTTTATGCGGTCGACGATCGTGTCGATCGTATCGCCCGCGTAAAGCTGGACCGTCTCGCTCACCCCTGTTGCCAGGTCGGTGATGGTCAGCGTCTCGTCCTGGGCGATGCCCGAGGAGGAGATGGGGGTTGAGCCGGCGACAGTGGCCCGCTCGGGCGCCTGGGTTATCAGGACCGTGTAGGTGCCGGCCTTCGTCTTCTCGGTGTGGGAGATGTATTCGATGTCGCCGACGGTGGAGGCGGTGACCGTGAACAGGTTGATCACTTGATCCAGGTTTTCGCGCAGCGCCTGGTCGAGCTTCGAGTCATCTATCGATAACAGGCCGCTCGTGTCCGATTTGATCCCGATCTTCACGAGAGCGTTCAGATCCTGATCCAACCCCGACACCTCGTTTATGAGGATCGACCTCAGCCTCGACTGGACGGTCAACAGCGACACATCGCCCATCAACGTCCCGCCCTCCTCGGCCTCCGGGTCGTAGGTGAACTGGTCGTTGATATAGGAGATCAGGTCGTTATACGCGTTGACGAAGTCCTGGATCATCCCTTTGATGGCGTTCACATCGAGCGAGACGTTCATGGTGACGGTCGTTCCCGGCTCGGCCTTCTGGAGGTTGAGGGTGATTCCCTGGAGGGCGTCGTCGATCGTGTTGGAGCTGCGGGTGATCTCGATGCCGTTTATCCTGACCACGGCGTCCTGTCCGGCCTGAAGCTCCCTTTCACGCCCGACGGTCGTCACCTGCATCTCGCCGAAATCCAGCGATCCGCCGCCCTCGTTGTTCTCGATCAACGTGAGCGAAAGCTTGCTGTCGCCGGGCGTGTTATCGGTTACGACGATCCTCCCCTGCGAATCGACGGTGGCCGTGACCGTCCCGCCGAAGGCGCTCTCTATGGCGTCCAGGAAATCGCGGATCGTGGTGGTCGTCGGGTCGGAGATGGTGAAGGTGGCGGAGATCTGGTTCCCGTCGTGATCGGTTCCGGTGATGGTAATCGTATCGCCCGCCGAGACGTTCGCGCCATAGATCTCGGAGAAGGTCGTGCTCTCGGTTATGGGCGTGGTTCCGTCGGTGGTGTTGGCGACGGAGGAGGTGAGGGTCTGGCTGACCGCCGACCTGTTCCCCTCAAGTATGCCGAGCACCTGCAGGACGTTCCCGTCGTCGACGAAGTTGGTCGTGCCGGTTATCCTAAGTTTGTAGAGGGTCGTCCCGGAGGAGGTGGTCTCCTCGACGAGGGAGACGGTCACGCCGGTCGGAGCCGCCGCCTCGATCTTCTGCTTGATGTCCTGCAGCGAGTCGGTCGAAAGATCGATGAAGACGGTGGCGTCGCCTATCGTCACATTGCCCGAGGGGGCGTTTCTGAGGTTGAGGAGGGTGGCTATGGGGGAGGTCATGTCGTTGAACTGGTCCGACTCGGCCCCCTCCCCCAGGGGGTGTTTGATGGAAAGCGTCCCGTCGATGAACCCGAGCTGATAAAGCGGGTTGCCGTAGACCTCCGCCAGGCTTATGCCTTGGGAGCCGGTCTGGTTTGAGGTGATGACGAGCCTGTGGTCTGAGGAGGAGACGCTGATTATGGCGGCGGTCACCCCGGCGGAGGCGTTGTTGATCTTGTCCCGGATGTCGGCCAGGGAGTCGTCGGCATCGATCTCCACCCTGACGCCGTTTATCAGCATCTCGCCCGAGATGCCCAGGGGGGAGGTGGTGTCGGAGAAGGGGTTGGAGGAGAGCTGTTCGGCGGCGGCCAATTGGACCACCTCTATGGAGTAAAGCCCGGGGGCCGCCTCGGAGGAAGCGGTGGCGGTCAGGATATCGGTGTTGCTCACCG
>QNBQ01000324.1 GCA_003645735.1 Candidatus Poribacteria bacterium | reverse complement strand
TCGATCGATCCCGAGGCGCCCGAAAGCGTCCACCTCTGCGACTACCCCGTCCCGGACAGATCCCTCATCGATGAGAGGCTGGAGTGGGAGATGGAGGTCGTGAGGGGCTTCGTTGAGCTTGGAAGGGCGGCCAGGAACAGGGTGAAGATCAAGATCCGCCAGCCGCTTTCGGAGATCGTGATCGGGACGGGAAGCGAGGCGGAGAGGGAGGCGGTGAGGAAGCTCGAGGAGCTGATCCTGGAGGAGCTGAACATCAAGAGGGTGGTCTTCGACGACGATCTGACCCGCTACGCCTCCGTATCGGTCAAGCCCAACTTCAGGCTTCTGGGGCCGAAATACGGGGCGAGGGTTCAGTCGATAGCCAGGGCGCTTTCGGCCGCCGATCCGGTTGGGATCAAAAGGCAGCTCGACTCCGAAGGGGCGGTCGAGATCGAGCTTGAGGACGGCGAAAGGGTCAAGCTCGAGAGGAACGAGATCGATATGAGGTTCGAGAGCCTGGAGGGCTGGTCGGTGGAGGTCGAGGGGAACAGGTTCGTGGCGCTGAACACGGAGATCACCGAGGAGCTGATGCTGGAGGGGCTGGCGAGGGAGCTTGTCAACAAGATCCAGCAGATGAGGAAGGAGGCCGATTTCAACGTGGCCGACAGGATAGAGCTTTACCTCAGCTCGACCGAAACGGTTCATAAGGCGTTTGAGGTTCACAGGGAATACATCATGGGCGAGACCCTCTCGGTGAGGGTCGTCGACCGGCCCTCGGAGGGGATGTTCGTCAAGAAGTGGAAGGTAAACGGCCACCCCGCCGAGATCGGGGTAAAACAGGTGAAGAGGTGAGCCAAATGGGATTCGCGAAAGGGGGAGTCTCGGGATGGTAATAGTGATGAAGCCGGGCGCGACCCAGGAGGAGATAGACCGGGTCGTGGAGAAGATACGCTCCTTCGGGTTGCGCCCGCACGTCTCGGTGGGAGAGGAGAGGGTTATCATAGGGGCGATAGGGGACGAGTCGGTCATCCGAAACGTCCCCTGGGAGGCGATGCCGGGGGTCGACCGCGCCCTCCCCATAATGGTCCCCTACAAGCTGGTCAGCAGGCAGTTCAAAAGCGAAAACACGCTGATCAGGGTGGGGGAGGATGTGGTTATAGGGGGGGAGGAGATAGTCGTGATGGCCGGCCCCTGCGCGGTCGAGACCGAGGAGCAGATATTGAAGATCGCCAGGGCGGTCGCGGCTAGCGGCGCCAAAATCCTCAGGGGAGGGGCCTTCAAGCCCAGAACCGCCCCCTACTCCTTCCAAGGATTGGGCGAGGAGGGGTTGAAGCTGCTGGCCATCGCCAGGGAGGAGACGGGGCTGAAGATCGTGACCGAGGTGATGAGCGACAGGGACGTGGAGCTGGTGTATGAGTATGCCGATATGCTACAGGTGGGCACCAGGAACATGCAGAACTTCTCGCTGCTTAAGGAGCTGGGAAAGATAGATAAGCCGGTTCTGCTCAAAAGGGGCATGTCGGCCACGATAGAGGAGTGGCTGCTTGCGGCGGAATACATCGTCTCCTCCGGCAACCACAGGGTGGTGCTGTGCGAGAGGGGGATAAGGACGTTCGAGACCTACACCCGGTTCACGCTGGATCTGAGCGCCGTCCCGCTCGTCAAACAGCTCAGCCACCTGCCCGTCATAGTCGACCCCTCCCACGGGACGGGCAGGAGGGAGCTCGTGATACCCATGGCCAAGGCCGCGATAGCGGCCGGGGCGGATGGCCTGATGATAGAGGTTCACCACGACCCCGAAAACTCCTGGACGGGCGACGGGAGGCAGTCGCTCCTGCCGGATCAGTTCGACCTGATGATGAAGGAGCTGAGGCCATTGGCGGCCGTGCTGGGCAGGAAGCTCTGAAAGCTAAAGGGGTGATGCGGCCATGAGCGAACGGGAGAAGATCTACATATTCGACACCACCCTGAGGGACGGGGAACAGTCCCCCGGGGCGGCGATGAACGTCGAGGAGAAGATCCAAATAGCCCACCAGCTCGCCAAGCTGAACGTGGACGTCATAGAGGCGGGCTTCCCCATCTCCTCCCCCGGCGATTTCGAGGCGGTCAAGAGGATAGCCGAGGAGATAAAGGGGCCAGAGATATGCGGGCTTGCCAGAGCGGTTGAGGAGGACATAGTGACCTGCTGGGAGGCGATCAAAGGGGCCGAAAAGCCCAGAATACACACCTTCATCGGCACCTCCGACATCCACATCCAAGGCCAGCTCCGCAAAAGCAGGGATGAGGTGCTGAGGATGGCCGCCGAGGCGGTCAGGCTCGCCAGATCCCTCTGCCCCAAGGTCGAGTTCTCGCCTATGGACGCGACCAGAACCGATAGGGAATACCTGATCGACGTGATACTCGCCGCTATCGAGGCGGGGGCGAGCGTGATAAACATCCCGGACACCGTCGGATACGCCCTGCCCGACGAGTTCGCCGACCTCATAGCCTTCGTGCGCGAGCGGATACCGGATCACGTGATCATAAGCGTCCACTGCCACGACGATCTGGGGATGGCCACGGCTAACTCGCTGGCGGCGATCAAGGCCGGCGCCAGACAGGTGGAGTGCACGATAAACGGCCTGGGCGAGCGGGCCGGCAACGCGGCGCTTGAGGAGATCGTCATGGCCATAAGGACGCGTCACGATTATTTCGACCGGTTCTACACCGAGATCAACACGAAGGAGATCTACAACACCAGCAGGCTCGTCAGCCGATGCACCGGTTTTGAGGTGCCGCCCAACAAGGCCATAGTCGGCGCAAACGCCTTCGCCCACAGCTCCGGGGTCCACCAGGACGGCGTGTTGAAGGACAGGAGGACCTTCGAGATCATGAACCCCCAGGACATAGGCATACCGGCGACGAAGTTCGTCCTGACCCCCCGCTCCGGCAGGAAAGCACTGAAACACAAGCTGAGCGAGCTGGGATACGAGCTGACCGATGAGCAGCTCGAAAAGGTCTATCAGAGGTTCCTGAAGCTGGCCGATAAGAAAAAGGAGGTGCACGAAGCGGATCTGGAGGCGATAATGAGGGACGAGTTCAAGGCGATACCCGAGACTTACAGGCTCGAATCGATCCAGGTGATGAGCGGATCGGGGCTGATACCGACGGCGACCGTGACGCTCAGGAGGGGCGATCAGCTCATCCGCGACAGCGCCACCGGCGACGGGCCGGTCGACGCGACCTACAAGGCCATCGACAGGATAACCGGCCTGTCCGTCGAGCTGACGGATTACTCGATCCGCGCCGTCACCTCCGGCAAGGACGCCATCGGCGAGGTGACCGTCAGGATCAAAAACGGCGGCAGGACTTTCGTGGGACACGGGGCGAGCACCGATATAATCGAGGCCAGCGCCAAAGCCTACGTGGACGCGATAAACAAGATGATCTACATGACCGGGAATGCGTAGGAGGGAGTTCCTCAAAAAGGCGGCGGCCTTGACCGTCTGGGCCGTCGCGGGATTCCCCTTCCTCCCAAAGGGGGACGCCATGGCGAAGAAAACCCTCCCCGAGCCCTCTCCCGCCAAGCTGCCCAGGTGGAGGGGGTTTAACCTG
>QNBQ01000323.1 GCA_003645735.1 Candidatus Poribacteria bacterium | reverse complement strand
GGGATATAAGGTCCATAACTTCTGGGACGAGGGGGCTATCTTCCCAAGGGGAAGGCCCGGGGCGTTCTGGTGGGAGGGGCCGGACGGGTCGAGGATCCTGGTCTACTACCAGGGCGGCTACGGGGTATGGACGCCGGGGAGCTACGAGGAGGTCATGGAGGAGCTGCCGGGGATGTTGGAGGAGCTGGAGGGGAGGGGTTACCCCTTCGACGCCGTCAGGTTCGCCTACAACGGCGGCGACAACCATTCGCCCGACGGGAGATGCTCGATCATAGCCAGGGAGTGGAACGAGAGGTGGGCCTATCCGAAGCTGATCGTGGGGACCAACTCGATGTTCTTCAGACATATAGAGGGCTGCGGTGCCGAGCTGCCCGTCGTCAGGGGTGAGCTGCCCGATACCGATTACGTCGTGGGGGCCATCTCCTCGGCCAGGGAGACCGGGATAAACCGCATAACCCACAGCGCGCTCCCGGCGGCCGAGGCCCTGGCCGCCGTGGGCTGGGCGCTGGGCGATCGATACCCCGAAGGGGAGCTCAAAAGGGCGTGGGAGGATCTGATCCTGTTCGACGAGCACACGTGGGGGATGGCCTGGCCGGCGGGAAGGAGACAGGATTGGAACTGGAGCGATAAGAGCAAACACGCCTACAGGGCGGCGGCGCTGGCCGAATCCATCCTCATCCGGAGCGCCGAGCGGATCGCCCGGAGGATCAAGGCGGAGGGCGAGCACATCGTCGTCTTCAACCCGCTCTCCTTCCGCAGGACGGACGTCGTGAGGCTGGAAGGCGTGGGGATCGAGGGGCCGTTCCGGATCGTCGATCCGGAGACGGGCCGGACCCTGCCACACCAGATCTCCCACATCGACAGGCCGCAGCTGCCCCGCCCCTATGCTGCCGACCGATACGCCCTGGGGCAGGTCTACCGGCGCGGACTGCGCGACCTCCTGTTCGTCGCCCCCGACCTGCCCCCCATGGGGTACAAGGCCTTCAGGATCGTCCGGGGGAGGAGCTCGGAGCCGGAGGGCTCGCTGAGGGCAGAGGGGAACCTGATCGAAAACGAGTTCTACAGGGTGGAGGTCGACCCCTCCACGGGGGCCGTGACGAGCATCTTCGACAAGGAGCTGGGTAGAGAACTCGTGGACGGAGAGGGGAGGTGGGGGGTCAACCGGCTGATCGTCAGGGAGACGAGGACGGGCCGGATCGAAACGCTCGAGGAGGTCGAGCTGGAGGAGGGGGAGAGGGGGCCTGTCAGGGCGAGCCTGATCGTTAAGGGCAGGTGCAGGGGATGCCCTCAGGTCGTCCAGGAGATCGCCCTTTACGAGGGGATCAAAAGGGTCGAGCTCTGCAACCTTATTCTCAAGGACTCGACACCCTTCCTGGAGCTGTTCTTCGCCTTCCAGTTCGGCGTCGAGAGCCCGGCCTTCAGGTTCGAGGGGAGCTGCTCGGTCATCGAGCCGATAAGGGATCAGCTTCCCGGCTCGAACACCGATTACTACGCCGTTCAGAGGTGGGCCGACGTCTCGAACGGGGAGATCGGCGTGGCCTTCTCGCCGCTGGAGCCGCACCTGGTCGAGTTGGGCGACCTCTACCCCGGATACGTCTCGCAGGCGCACCACGGCGTGCCGTGGATCGATTACGGCCACGAGTTCCTGAGGGAGATGCCGGGGAAGGCCCACATCTACTCCTTCGCGCTGGTGAGCAACTTCCGCACCAACTTCCGCCCCTCCCAACACGGGGAGCTGCTGTTCAGGTATTCGATCTCCTCGCACGAGGGGGGCGACCTGCGCCGGGCGAGGGAGCTGGGCCAGGCCTTCCACAGCCCTCCCATACCGGTCCCGATAGAAGACGCCGACGGCGATCTTCCGCCCGCCGGAAGCTTCCTGGAGATCGAGCCGCCCGATCTGCTCCTGCTGACGCTCAAACGGGCGGAGGACGGCAGGGGGCTGATATTGAGGCTGATGGAGGCGGAGGGGAGAGAGGTGAGGGCCGTCGTGAGGATGCCGCTTTTCGAGGTGAGTGGCGCTTTCAAAACGAACCTCGCCGAGGAGGATCTGGAGCCGATCCCCGTCCGGGATGGGGAGATCGCTTTTGAGGTCGGACCGTTTGAGATCGTCACGATCAGGGCGCTGATCGCCGGCCGCTCTTTATCCTCCCCCAGGCGATCGGGAGCTTGCCCGAAGGGTTGAGCGACAGGAGCCTCTCGAGCCCCATCATCGCCTCTTTTATCTCCTCCTCCGACCTCGCGACCTTTGAGATGCGGACCTCATCGATTAACCCGTCGAGATAGGGCGCGAGACCCCGCCCTATCCAGAGAGGCTCGTCGTTCGGGACGATCTTTCCCCCGAGCTTCCCGGAGCCGTCCAGCTTGCCGTCCAGGTATACTTTCGCCTCGCCGGTTGACGCATCGTATGTCGCCGCGATGTGATGCCAGGATTTCAGGGGCACGTCTGATTTCCCGTAGACGACCGCCGCCCCCCAGGCGAGGGTTGTGGTCGTGAGCCTGATCATGGCCTTCTTGCCTTTATAGACGCCAACCTTATATGAGTTTTCCTTTGTGACCCCGTTTCCGCCGGCGGTTGAGTAGTTGTTCAGGTATATCCAGAACTCGATCGTGAGCCCATCGGTCAGGTCGAGGCTATCGCTGTCCTTTACGAGGACGTAATCGTCCACCCCGTCGAACTTCAGGCACCATCCGAACTTCCCTTTTTCCCACTTCGGGCCTATAAGCTGGCCGTGGTTGCCGTTGCCCGAGAGGTCTTTGACCTCCTCCCCCTTCCCCTCGTCGAAGAGGTAGAGGGCGACGGTGTATTCGTCCTGGGCGTTCGAAACGCCAATGATGATGAAGATCGGAAGGATCATGGATAAGAGAGCTTTTAGCGCCTTCATTTCACACAACCTCCTTGGGGTTGTGATAAGGGGGCGGCGCATCGTTTGGGGCGCCACCCCTCATCGCGATATCAATCACATCGAGGCTTTGAGCCTGCCCCACGTGACGGCCAGCTTATCGAGGGGGAGGACTGGCAGAGCCCTCTCGTCGAAGATGTAGACGTTGTCGATGAAGCCGTTCGAGTTGCTCTCGTGCCATATGCCGACCTTCCCGCTCGTGTAGGTCGAATCCTCAACCTCGATGTAAGCCGACACGGCGTTGGGGTCGGTGCTTTTCAACCCCCGGGATCCCCCCGTAAAGGAGCCTGCCTCTCTCGGCGATCTCAAGGGCGAACCGGTTGCCCTCCCTCAGCATCCTCCGGAACTCCTCCGGCGTATACCCGATCGGCTCAAGCGGCAGACCTATCCCCTCGTTCAGCTCCAAAAGCAGCTTTATCCTGTCCAGGAAGGACTCCTCGAAATCGGCTATCACGGCGATGTCCACGTCGGAGCCCTCGTTTATATCACCCCGGGCGAAGGAGCCGAACAGGATGACCGCCTCCGGGCTCAACCGTTTGACCACCGCCTCCTTATACTTCTCTATCCTCTCAAAAACCTCCTCACTTCTCTCAATATCGACTCGGCATAGTTTAAGCATCTCCTCGCGATCCCCTCCGTGTAATATCTGTAGGGAGCTCCTGAGGGATAGAAGTTCGGAT
>QNBQ01000322.1 GCA_003645735.1 Candidatus Poribacteria bacterium | reverse complement strand
GAGGTGCCCAATTGGGCACCTCCTTTCGATGAGCAGGGGAAAGCCATAGAGCTAGCAGCCAAGGCTGTAGGCATAGGCAAAGAAACCCTCCGCAAGGCAGTCAAGATCAAGGAGGCAGCAACTAAAGACCCCCAGGTTGCCGAGGCATGGCAGAAGGCGCTGGAGGGGAAGATGTCGGTGCATCGGGTATACAGGCTGGCCGAGAGGAGGATGAAGAGGGACGAGATGGTTTGTGTGGGTGATAAGGTGGAGTTACCCGCCGAGGTAGTTATTGTTGAAGGGGATTTTCGTGAGCGTCTAGCTGAGTTGGGGGAGAATGCGGCGGGCCTTGCCGTTTTTATTGTAACCGGGCCTTCTTTGCCCGTCAAGACTTCGCCGAACTTTCAGCTAGCCCCTCCCCTTCCGCCTAAGCTTCCCAAACAGCCTCGCCAACCAGCTCTCCTTCTTGGGAGGGGGAAGCGCTTTCTGACGCTCCTCCTCCAACCATTTTTCAAGCTGGACGATCCTCTCCTGGAGGAAAGCCTTATCCCGCTCAAGCTCCCGTATGCGCTCCTGTAAAACCCGTATGAGCTGGGATGGATCCTCCGTATGCGCCTCCGCATGCGGGGTGTATGCGCTGCGCATGCGCTCGATCTCCTCCTCGGGGATCTTGTAAACTCCCCCCTCTTTGATAGCCTTGAGCTTGCCGGCTCTAATCATCCTTCTTACGGCGTCGGTTGAAACCCCTAAGAGCCTCGCCGCCTCCTTCGTCGATATATACATCCCCCTCCTCCCATGTATGCGCACCGTATGCGCTGTGCATGCGCAGTGTATGCGCAATGCATACACCGCGCATACATATCACATGCGCGATGTATGCGCGAGGGGAGAGCGAGATAAGCTGGGAAGGGGCGCTTCTCCCTCATCGGCTCCCGCCCTGGCCCTCCTCGCTCTTGACGGACTTGGCAAGCTTGCGTATCAGCTCCGCGTCGGAGGGCTTGACCAGATACATGTATCGCCGCCCAAACGGCACTTTGATGAGCCGATCGCGCAGGTTGTAGGTGTCGATGATGTAGAAAACCCCCTGCTTGCTCAGTCCTAACTCGCGGGCGAGCTGGGCAATTGTTTTGAGCTGATCCTCCCGCATCGAAACACCACCTCCGAGAGGCTACTTAGATTATACTTGACAAGCATACACCACGTCAACCCGTTTTGGGATCGCTCATCTCCGAGGAATTTCTCACAAATTGACACTTGACAACTATCAAGTTATGTGATATAATTCATGATGAGCTAATCGGGAGGTGGCGGTGATGATAAGGGTGGGAGACATAGTGAGGAACAAGGACGCGGCGGTGGGGACAACCTGGGAGATAGGGATGGTCAAGGCGATAAGGGACGGCAAGGCCCTGATCGCCCACGGGATAGGGCACTGGAACATCTACGGGCTGGGAGATATGGTCCCGCTCGACAGGCTTGAGAGGATAAGCGAGGGGGAGATGAGGGAGATAATGAAGAACATACGGCTCACCAGGATGTTCTGGGAGATGATGAACAGGTTGAAGGAGGTCGAGCAGCATTTGAAAAGCGCCGCTTCCGATGTGGAGGAGATATGGGAGCATCTGGATGAGTTCCCGCCCGGAAGCGATGAGAGGAGGCAGCTCGTAAACACCGCCCTATCGACCGCCTCCGTGGCCTGCCAGTTTACGGCCGAACAGCTGGCACGGTTTGCCGAGGAGATGGAGAGGCGAATGAGGCTGATAGAGGAGGTGAGGAGATGAGGAGGAGGTTCCTCAGGAAGACGAGGTTGGACTTGGCCCGGGTAACCGTTATCGGGGATCTGATGAGGGATGATGAAGCTTATCTTGAGATCAGTTTCAATGCCGGGGTGCTCGATGAGGAGGGCAGAGAGCGGTTTCTGAGGTGTGTAGCTCGAAGAGGGCTTGATAAGCTCAACGGAGAAGAGGTCCAGATGGAAGTGAACTCCGGAATCGCCTCGCTCAACCTTAAAACCTCACGCCTCTATCTCACCGAGACCTCCGTGCCTGCTGGGGCCATCAGGCGGAGGCTCGAAAGGGACGGCGTTGAGATCACGGAGATGAGGATCTGGGAACAGGCGATAAGGGAGTGCAAGGACATAGCATACGATGATCTGAGGAGCCTGTTGATGGAGATGGAGAGCGAGGACTTCCCCACCCTCCCCGACGGTGGGGAGTGGACATACGGCAAATGCCCCGAATGCGGGTGGGAGTCGGAGGATGCTATGGTCGATGGGATCTGTCCGAAGTGCGGGGCGGAGATGGCGCCGGTCTGCTACGAGGAGGAATCGGAGGAGGAGATGCCGACGCTGAGGGTGATACTCGAAACGATACTGGACAGCCTGGTGAGGATGGCCGTTATGCTGAGGGGGTATGAGGAGGAGATCGATAAGCTTCTCGATGGGAATCCGGCGACCACCATGGTTGCCGCGGCTAAGGGATATGTGGCGGTGAAGGTGACGGGGGTATGGGCCGAGCGGATGGCCATGCTGCTCGATGAAACACTGAAGGCGCCGGCTGAGATCCGTTATCCGTTGAAGTATAGGAGGTGAGAAATGTCTATGAGAAAGGTCGAACATCGGGCTCGGATGAGCCGACGTGGGGAACGCCGACGGCCCATCTATTTCTGCACCGATAGGAACATCGCGGAGGAGATAACCCGGATGGCCGAAAGGGAGGGCGTTTCCCGCGCACTCATCGCAACCCGCCTTTTCAAGAGGGGCTGGAGGCGGTTTACGGGAGGTGAGCGGTGATGAGAAGCGCCGTATTGCACGTCAGGCTTGAGCCTGAGATGGCAAGGGAGGTCGAGGCCCTGGCGGAAAAGCTGGAGCTTTCAAAGTCTCGGCTGGTGGACATCCTGATCCGCTGCGAGCTGCGGTATGAGAGGGGGAATAGGGAGGCGTTTCACATCATCCGACGGGTGATAGGGGTAGATGGAGAATGAGCGTTGATGCCCGGAGGGAGCGGAGAGATGGAAAAAGGCGGGATGAGGTTTTCGCCCTCATCCCGCCCCTTGATAGCTCCGCCCCACAGGTGTTAAAATCTACCGAGACGGAAAGGAGGACGAGCTATGAGAGCTGTGTTGATCGGAGTTATGCTCCTATCCATAATGATACCACATGCTCGGGGTGAATTGACCAAAGAGGACGTTATCCAGATCATCAGGACTGAGCTTGAGCCGATAAAGCTCGCCATCGCGGAGATGAGAGGCCAGATGGCCACCAAGGACGATCTTCTGGCGTTGCAGCGGGATATGATCAAGCGGATGGATGAGATGAGGGCGGAGCTTCTCGGACAGATCGGGGAGCTTCGCAAGGCTAACGAGAAAACGAACGACCGAATCGACTCGCTTTATCACGCCCTGGCTTTTATGGCCGTTACGATCTTCGTGGCGATACTCTCATCGATCGTGGCGGGGACTATCTTCGCGGGGTGGTGGAGGCGGAGACAGGAGGAGAAATCAGAGCTGAGGAGAATAAGGGAGAGGG
This sequence comes from Candidatus Poribacteria bacterium, assembly GCA_003645735.1. GTDB lineage: Bacteria > Poribacteria > WGA-4E > B28-G17 > B28-G17 > B28-G17. The sequence goes on along the minus strand of QNBQ01000322.1, from coordinate 78 downwards.
CGAGGATGGCCATGAAAGACCATCCAGAGTTTGCCGAGGCTTATCAGGAGGCAGGGTTGCTGTGAGGGTGGGGAGTGG
>QNBQ01000321.1 GCA_003645735.1 Candidatus Poribacteria bacterium | reverse complement strand
GGTTTTCCGTATTCCCACTCGATCCCCGGGTTGAAGCTCTCCTCGGGCGTGAGCTTGGTTTCGGGCAGCCCCTGGGCGAGCCATCTCCCCTGGAACATCTCCTGAAGCTCGAAGAAATGCCTCGCTCCCTGGGAGTCGGGCGACTCGACCAGCGCCAGGTGCCAGTAGTTCCGCCCGTCCCTGTAGACGACCACCCCGGCCACCTTCCACCCGTCGGAGACCTTCCCCTCGATCCTCAAGGTCGCCTCGACTATCAGCTTTCTGGCGTATGGAATGGGCTTGACGAGCGTGAAACATCTGACCGGCTCGTCGTTCAGGTATCTCCCGCCTTCGACCCTCCATCCGATGGAGAGCGGCTCCCAGTTTGGCTCGCCCGTTGATCCGTCCAGGTATCCTGAGAAATCGTCCCGGAAGGAGAGCGATCCCCAGGCGTTAGCTGTGAGGAAGATCATCAACGCAACCGTCGAGAGTTTCACCGTTTCCCCTCCCATCCGTCTTCGACAAATATACCCCTATCCCGAGCTCATGTCAACAGCTTTCAGATCGGCCTTCTAACCCGAGCGCCCTCTCCCTAGAGAGCCTTTGACCGGCGCTTCAAAGGTGTGGTAAAATTGGATCGCCATGACCCCGCGGGAGCGGTTCCTGAAAATCCTCAAGTTCGAAGAGCCGGACAGGCCGTTCGTCAAGACGCCGGGGGCCTGGGTCGAGACGCTGGAGAGGTGGAGACGGGAGGGGTGGGACGGTCGGCCTCTGCATGAGGTCTTCGGGACCGATTTGATCCTCAACGTCGGCGTCTACTACGGACCGGTCCCCCGGTTCGAGCGGCGGGTGGTGGAGGAAGACGAGAGGACGATCACCTACATAAACCACGAGGGGATACTCATCCGCGAGTTCAAGGAATACGGCGGCAACTCCAGCATGCCCCAGTTCCTGAAGTTCCCCGTCGAGACCGAGGAGGATTTCGAGAGGTTCAGGCGCGAGCGGCTCGGGCTGAGCTTCGAGCTACGCGTTCCCGAGGATTGGGAGGCGAGGGTCGAGCGGTTCAAACGACGGACATACCCCCTGATGTGTTTCGCCGACAGATGGGGAGGGTTTTTCGGCCCGCTGCGCAACATGATGGGGCTTGAGAACCTCTGCCTGGCCTTTTACGACAGGCCCGCCCTCATCGAGAGGATGATGGAGGAGAGGGCCGAGTCGATCATCGCCATCACGGGGAAAGTTCTGGAGAGGGTGGAGATCGACTTCTTCGCCTTCTGGGAGGACATGGCCTGCAAAACCGGCCCCCTCATCTCCCCCGATATGTTCCGGAGGTTCGCCTTCAAACATTACAGGCGGGTATGCGATTTCCTCAGGAGCAAGGGCGTGAGATACATCTTCCTGGACAGCGACGGCGATGTGAGGGAGCTCATTCCGATCTGGCTCGACGCGGGCATAAACGGCATCTGGCCGTGCGAGGTCGCGGCGGGGATGGACGTGGTCGAGCTGCGTAAGGAGTTCGGGAGGGATCTCATCCTGATGGGCGGCATCGATAAACGAGCGGTGGCGGCGGGAGGGGAGGCGATGCGGGAGGAGGTCGATAGGGTGATGCCCCTGATCGAGGAGGGGGGATACATACCCGACCTGGATCACTCCGCCCCGCCCGATATCTCCTGGGGGAACATCTGCGAGTATATCGAATACCTGCTCCGCAGAGCGGAGAGGGGCTGAGGAAAGCTCGCTCAGACCCCTCGCCCGGGGCGTGATCCCTCTACCTTCCGATCCCCGGCAGCTTTAAGGAGGGAAGCGTTTCGCCCAGCATCCTCAGGAACTTCCTCTCCTCGTCATCCAGCTGATCGAAGAGCCTCTTTTCGCGCATATCGAACGACCGCCTGGGCTTCCCCTCGGGCCGATCCTTTTGATCGCCGTTGTGGAAACACCACCCGGCCGCCCCTCCTGCTGCCGCGCCCTTGAGATCTTTGAGGAACGCCTCGGCGGGCGGCTCCCATCGACGCGGATGGAACCCCCTCCTGAACGGCTCCTGATAGTGCACCGGGACGACCCTGCCGATCTTCCCCATCCATTTCAGGTAACGACGGGTGGTTTCTTCGGTCTGCTCGGGCGAGCGGGGGTTGCGGGGACGGTGGGGCGCGATGAAGTCGACCTTCACCTCCAGCAGATACCGCTTGAGATCGTCGAAACCGATATCGCCCGCGTGCGAGGCCGTGACCAACCTTCTGGGATCGATCTCCTTGACCGCATCGCGCAGCGCCTTCAGCTCCTCGAAGCTCACGAACCGGCTGTCCCGGATGTTCCTCTCGTTGGCCAGATCGATATACCAGTTCCGGTAGGGCTTCAGCCTCTCGACGAGTATCCTCACCGCCTTGAGGTGTGCCTCCAGCGATTGGAGGCGGCCCGGGCCGGTGATCGAGTTCCCGCGGGAAAGCGTCACATCGACGATCATCCCCCGGCGATCGCACTCGGCTATGAGCCGCTCCAGCTTGCTCAGGAAAGGCTCCCGGGGGTTCCCCTCCCCATCCACGGCCGACACGTCGTTCCCGAAGGCCGCCCACGTCGCCCAGACCCTTATCCAGTTGAACCCGTATCGTTTCATGTCGTCCAGGTCGCGTCTTATGAACTCATCCGGCGCTCCCAGCGCGCCGTAGTAGCTGATGCCCAGCAGGAAGGTCGGTCTCCCATCGATCGCGAACCGCTCGCCCTTTACCCCCAGCTCAACAGCGTGGGCGGCCATCCCACCTATGAGCAGCTGTGCTACTATTAAATAGCGCCACATAGCTCCTCACCTCACCTCGGCGGAGGGCCTTCGTCCTCCGTCTTCCCCGTCTGACCGGGGATGCACTACGAGAAGCCTCCTTTTTCTAGTCGACCGGAAAGCCGCGGGAGAAATATACAAGGCAGGCGGTGAGCATGTCAAGCTAACTTCTGCATTCGGCGGAGCAACCCTGTGCAAACCCCGAAGACGTCCCGAGAGGTTATCGATTTGAGGGCCGGGCAGACCCCCTCGCCGCAGCCGCCCGGTTTCCCCCACGGATGGCAGGGCATGCATTTAAGCCGCAGCCTCGGCAGGACGAGGGCCGTGTGTTCCCCATACGGCCCGCTGCGGATGTGATCGGTCGGGCCGAAGATCGCCACCGTCGGCGTCCCCACAGCGGCGGCCAGATGGGTGGTTCCCGTGTCGTTCCCCACGTAAAGTGAGCAGAGCGAGATGAGGGCCGCGACCGTCCTCAAAGGAAGGCCCTCGAACCTGATCACCCCCGCGGATGAGAGCGACTCGACCCGCTCGGCCAGCTCCTCCTCGCCGGGGCCGCAGAACAAAAGGACTCTCGCCCCCAGCTCGGCGGCGAACATCTCGGCCAGCCGGGCAAACCCCTCAGCTCCCCACAGCTTATAAGGCCACCCGCCGCCCGGATGTATCCCGACGATCATCCCCTCGGGATCGACCCCGCGCTCCCGGAGGAGCGTCCGGGCGGATTTGATCTCCTCATCCCTCAACACATCCCTCGGCTCCGCCCCCCTCACATCGATCCCCCGCTCCCTCAACACGTCCAGATATCTCTCCACCGCATGTCTCCTCGACCTCCTGATC
>QNBQ01000320.1 GCA_003645735.1 Candidatus Poribacteria bacterium | reverse complement strand
TTGCCGACGATATCGGTGACCATTATCTCGATCTCATCGCCTATCATGATGCTCTGGTTCACCTTACGCGCCAAGATCAGCATCCTCGCCCCCCCTCTCCTTCAGAACCGGGTATCTTACCGGATAGCTTCCGTTCGTCAGGATGAGCTGCTTGCCCAAGCGGGTCTTACGGCTTATTATGAGCGGCGCCTGCAGGTTTGCCGTCGTCTCCCTTATGTCCTCCCCTATGGTCAGTATGACGTATACGATCGCGTCCTCCGGCCCGTCCATCCCTAAGTTTTCGGCCACCTCCGCCGGCACCTCGAACTCATACTCGCGCATGAGGATAAAGGGGTCAACGATCACAAAGGCCAACCAGCTTTCATCCAGCGACTGGAGCCATTTAAGGGGTTCTATCTCCTCGTTTTCGATTATCGCATACCTCTTGCAGTGCGGGAAGCCCAGCAGGCCGTCGGGGAAGGTGATCACCTTGTCGTCGTCCACCTCTATCTCGCCGAATCTCAGCGTTTTAAACTTCATGGCCTTTCACACACCTCCGTCCGTTTTCATCCGAGCAGGTCTATGATCGAGATGCCCAGTATCCTGGCGGCCGCCAGGAGAGAAGCTTTGTAAGCGTTATCGGCCTCGGCGAGCTTCATCGCCGCCTCGGCCAGATCCTCCTCCTCTATTTGAGAGATGAACTCCTTCAGCCGGGCGATCAGCTCGTCCATCGCCTCCAAAGCGCTCTTCACCCTTTCGGTCAACGATCCGACCTTAGCCCTTGCCGCCAGCACCGTCTCATGGTGTTCGTCCAGCTCGGAAATGGCCTCCCTGACCGCTCCGACGTTCCCATCTCTCAGATTCTCCTCCAGTTTAGCGACCGTCGCAAGGAGCCCTCCCTCCTCGGTTCCGAACACCTCATCGCCCGGCAGGTTTATTTGGATCGTCTCGTTCGGCCCTATCTGCCTCAGTATGGCGCCCGAGTTTCCCTTGTAGACGATCCGATCCCCCTCGACCTGATACGGAGGGGCCGTTGTGGCCGTTCCGGCGAAGATGTGCTGCCCGGCCACTGAGGTATTGGCCAGCCTCACAAGCTCCTCTTTGATCTGCTTCACCTCCTCCGCAAGCGCCGCCCTGTCACGGTCGTTCAGCGTGTCAGAAGCGCCCATCACGGCTATCTCCTTCAGCCTCCCAAGCAGCCCCTCAACCTGGTTCAAAATCGTTTCGGTTGTGTTCAAGAAGGTCAAGGCGTTCTGGGCGTCCTTGGCCATCTGCTCCGATCGCCTGAGATCGATCTTATACCCCAAAAGCTCGTCGATCTCCTCCGGATCATCGGAGGGCAGCTCGATCCTCTTGCCCGAGGAGGTGACCTTTATCGCCTCCTGAAGCTTACACAGGCATCTTTGAAGACTGGCCCTCAGCTCCTCGTTGACGACCCTCTGGGAGACCCTCACAGCCCATCACCTCACACCATGTTCAGAACCGTTTGAAGCAGATCGTCGATGACCGCCGCCACCTTTGAGGCGGCCTGAAAGGCCCTCTGGTAGATCACCAGATCGAGCAGCTCCTCCTCAAGCGACACGCCGGAGAACCCCTCTCTGAGGGAGTTTATCCTCTCGGCGACCGCTTTGGAGCCTTCGGCCATCCTCTCCACCTGGGCGGCCATGGATCCGACCTCGGTCAGAAGCGATTTTACCTCCGAATCGAACGTATCCCTGAGCGATACGATCGAAAGCGCCAGGGAGTTATCGCCGGGGGAGTCGGGCTCGGAAGCTGCGGCGATCAGAGCTGGGTTGTCGATCAGATCGGAATTGACCTCTATGTCGGAGCTATCGTTGCCCGTGAAGAATGGCGTCCCGGTCGACCCGTCGAGGCCGTATCCCGAGGAGTGCAGTTCGTTCACCCTGGTTATAAGCTCCGCGCCGATCCTCCTGATCTCACCCAACAGCGCGCTCACCTTCCCGCGAAGCTCGATCAACCCCCCGAGCTCCCCACTCGGCTCGACCTCCACCCCGTCTTGGGTTAGGATCGCGACGTCTGAGGAGGTCCTCTCAAGATGGAGGGAGCTGTATTCCCCGGACTGGACGAGGGTAACGCCGCCTGCCCTGAGGTCGACGGCGCCGTTTTCCTCGAAGGAGTAGCCGATCCCCATCAGCTTCGACAGCTCATCCAGGGCCGCGTCCCGTTTATCCTGGAGATCGGATGTGTTGCCGCCCCCGCCCATCACGGCGGCTATCTCAACGTTCAGCTCGGCCACCTCCCGGAGCAGCTCGTTGGATCTCAAGAGCTTCTCCTCTAACATCTCGTCGATCGATCCGAGCGTCTCCACCAGATGGGAGTCGATCTCCTTCAGCTTAGCGGTCAACGCCTGGGCCGTTTGGATCAGGTGGATCCTTGAGGAGGTTGACTCGGGCAGATCCGCAAGGTCATGCCAGGCCGCCCAGAACCGATCGAGCAGATCCAACAGGCTCCCCTCGCCCGTGTCCCCGATGACCGACTCCACCTTTTCAAACACTCCCCTCTGGACGTCCCATCTTCCCTGCTCCGCTATCGCCTCCCTGTATTTCAGGTCGGCGAACAGATCCCTCACACGCCTTATCCCCTCCACATCCACGCCCGAGGGGAGCTCATCCAGAGGGATAGAGGGGGACAGCTCGACGCGCTGACGGGAATAGCCGGGGGTGTTGACGTTGGCTATGTTATGCCCCGTCACCGTCAGCGCGGTTTTGAAGGCGTTAAGGGCTTTTCTGCTTATCTCGAGCGTCCCTATGAGCGACATCTCACCCTCAGGCTATGTCGCATACGAGTTTCCCCTTCGGGGGGACGACGCCGGCTGAGGAGAGTATCCTCAGGGCGCCGTCCACAAACTCGAGGGCTTTCGAGCTCAGATATGAATTGCCGGCGTTGAGCTCCTCTATCTCGGAGAGGAGCGATTTGATCCTCTCGACATAGCTCGAGACTATCGAGCCGTAGGGCTCCTCCAACAGGTCGGCCAGCTGGGAGAGGGTCGGCTGGGTTGAGCTGAGGCCTTTCATCTGGGCGATCTTCCTCATCAGCGGCAGCCTCGCCTCCTCAAGCGCCCTGAGCTCCAAAACGATCGTCTCCTGCCTTTTCACCAGCTCCTCTAACTTCTTGGGATCATCCGAGGAGAGCAGCTCCCTCTCCTCGAGCAGCAGCTCGGCCAGCTCGTTGTAGCATCTCAGCTCCCTGGAGAGTATCTCGAGCAGTCTGTCCAGCTCCCGCCGCATGGCTCAACCCCTTAGGCCAGGAGATCTATGGCGTGTTGGATCATCCTCTCGGCGATCTTCTCGGGCTCGATCTTGTAAGTTCCGTTTTGAACCATCTGTCTAATTTGCTCAACTTTCTCGGCCCTCTCCTCGGGCATAGTTCGAGCGATCTCCCTCAGCTTTGAGATCTCCCTGGCGGTCGAGGAGATCTCGACGATGTCCTCGGCTTGCCTTCCCTTATCGGGCCTGCTAGATTTAGCTCCTTCGATGAAACCTCTCAACCCCAGCTTCTCCACGTTTTCGGGCTTGATATAGCTCCTTATCGGATCGCCATTGGTGATCTTCATATCCGTTCCCCCTTTGCCCGGAAAATCTTTTCGC
>QNBQ01000319.1 GCA_003645735.1 Candidatus Poribacteria bacterium | reverse complement strand
TATCTTACGGGCGCCGGGGGTGTATCTGCCGATCAGGTGTATCCCCAATTTGCTATCGCTGACCTTCCCCCATCCGATCGACGTCAGAGCAGCCATCAAGAGTATCCACAGCCTCATCTCATGTGCCTCCCTCCCCTAGTATACCCCCGAAAATGGGGTCGATCAAGGGAGATCTCTCAAGGCTACGGCGGGGTTGATCGCCGTCCGGGATGCTGGTATATTGAAGGAAGGCTTCGAAGGAGGTGATATCGAAATGGAGGCCCTGAAGATAGGGCTTGTGGGCGTCGGGAGGAGGGGGTCGGGGGTGTATCTGCCGATCATATCGAAGATGAAGGATGACCTGCGGCTTGTGGCCGTATGCGATATCAGGGAGGAAGCCGCTGAGATGTGGGGGAAGAGATACGGTGTCCCTTGCTTCACCGACGTCGAGGAGATGATCAAAAAGGCGAAGCCTGATCTCCTGGCCATCGTCATAACCCCTAAAAACAACCACATCCCCGCCCTCATAGCGACCGAATACGGCGTGAGCTACCTGGTCGAGACGCCCATACACCCCGACCTGAAAACGGCCGATAGGATGATAGAGGCGGCGAGGGAGAAGGGGGTCAAAATAGAGGTGGCCGAGAACTACTACCGCGCGCCAATGGAGAGGATAAAGAGGGCGATGATACTGGCGGGGGTATTCGGAAGGGTGCTCGTCGCCTACAACGACTTCAAAGGTCACGGCTATCATGGCGTGAGCCTCATAAGGAGCTACATTGGGTTCGAAAAGGAAATCAAACGGGTCATAGGGGTCGGGCGGAGCTATAAGGTTCAAAGGCACGTTTACAGGGGGCAGGAGAGGGAGGATGAGAGCTGGCAACACGCGGTGATCGAGTTCGAGGACGGCTCCCTCGGGATATTCAACTTCACATCCCTCTCCTACGGCTCGCCTCTGAGATGGCACAACTCCACCAAGTTTTACGGGGAGAGGGGGATGTGCGTCGGGGACGAGGCAGCGATCCTGGACGAGAAGGGGGAGCGGAGGCCGATAAAGATCGAGAGGCGGACGTCCGTCGTGGAGGGGGTCGAGGTGATAGACGCGCTGATCGCCGATACCGATCCGCCCGTGGTCTGGGAGAACCCGCTCAGGAGGTATCCCCTTCGCGAGTGGGAGATAAGCGTCGCCTCGGAGCTGAAAAGCATAGCCGACGCGGTGAGGGAGGGGACAGAGCCGGAATACGGGCCGATAAACGGAAGGATCGATCAGGAGGTGGCCCTGGCGATATCAAAATCGTGCTCCAGGGGAGGCGAGCCAATCGAGCTGCCCCTGGAAGCTTAGCCGGGCCGCCCTCGATTGACCGAAATCGCCTTTCCCTGGTATCATAAGAGGGAAGGGTGGCGAGGCTCGAAGGGATAACCGAGCAGATAAACGAAAGGCTCGCACATATAGAGACGGAGTTGAGCGATCTGAGGAACGCCGTTAAATCCGAAACGGACACGCTGAGAGGGGAGATAAACGCTTTGAGGGCTGAGATGAGCTCGCTAAGGGCTGAGATGAACGCGTTAAGGGCCGAGGTGATGGGCGAGATAGGGGAACTGCGGACGGAGGTTCAGAGGAACTTCAAATTTCTCGTGACGATCATCATCAGCGTCCTCTTCCCGATGTGGGTCACGATCATCCTGACCATCCTCTTCAAGGGGTGAGGGAGATGGACGCGATAGAGGCTTTGAAGACGCGTCGAAGCGTGAGGAGCTTCAAACCCGACCCGGTTCCCAGGGAGGTGATCGAGGAGATCATCGATTGCGCCCGGCTGGCGCCGAGCGCGATGAACCTCCAGCCCTGGGAGTTCGTCGTCGTGACGGACGAGTCGATGAGAAAGCGGATAGCCGACCTCACCGATTACGGCAAGTTCATCGCCCAGGCGCCGGTATGTATCGCCGTCTTCTGCAAGGACGTGAAATATTACCTCGAGGACGGATGCGCCGCAACCGAGAACATACTCATCGCCGCCAGGGCGCGCGGCCTGGGATCGTGCTGGGTCGCCGGCGACAAGAAGTTCTACGCCGAAAGCGTGGCCGAGCTGCTGGGGGTTCCCAAGGGATACAAGCTCGTCAGCCTCATCGCCCTGGGATATCCGGATCGGGAGCCGGGGATGCCCTCCAAGAGGCCGCTGTCCGAGGTGTTGCACTGGGAGAGGTTTGGGGGGAGGTGAGGGGTGGTGACGAGGAGGGAGTTCCTGAAGGTGTGCGGCCTGGGAGCGGCCTCGAGGTTGCTCTACGGAGTCCACTCCACCCCGCCCTCCTATGAAAGGCCCAACATACTCTGGCTGGACGCCGAGGATTTGTCGCCCGACCTCGGTTGTTACGGCAATAAGCTCGTCCACACCCCAAACATAGACAGGCTGGCCAGGGAAGGGGTGATCTTCACCAACGCATTCGTCACCGGCCCGGTCTGCTCCTCCAGCCGCTCCGCCGTCGCCACGGGGATGTATCAGACGAGCATAGGCGCCCACAACCACCGGAGCAACCGCGACAAGCCCCTCCCTAAGGGCGTGAAACATTTCTCATACTACCTCCGAAAGGCCGGGTATTACGTCTGCAACTGCCAGGCGCTTCAGTGGAACAGGCGGGGAAAGATGGATTACAACTTCAAGCTCTCCTTCGAGGAGGCCTTCGACGGGACGGATTGGAGCGGGCGAAAGCCCGGACAGCCCTTCTTCGCCGAGGTTCACTTCCACGAGGCACACCGCCCCTTCCGGCCCGATCCCGAAAACCCGATCGACCCCGACGAGGTGGAGATACCCCCTTATTACCCCGACCACCCCGTGACCCGTAAGGATTGGGCGCTTTACCTGGAGACGATCCAGCTGCTTGATAAGAAGGTCGGACAGGTGCTGAAGCGGCTTGAAGAGGAGGGATTGGCCGAAAACACCGTCGTCTTCTTCTGGGGCGATCACGGGAGGGCGATGGTCAGGGGCAAGCAGTTCCTCTACGAGGGGGGCATAAGGATACCCCTGATCGTGAGATGGCCGGGGAAGGTGAGGCCTGGGACGGTCGTCGACGATCTTGTCAGCGCCATAGATCTGACGGTCACCTGGCTGAGGATCGCCGGGGTCGATCCGCCCGAGAACATGCAGGGCCTCGACCTGTTCTCGGGTGAGACGGCTAAGCGAAGATACATCTTCGCCGCCCGGGACAGGTGCGATGAGACCGTCGACAGGATAAGATGCGTCAGGACGAAGAGGTTCAAATACATCCGCAACTTCTACCCCGACAGGCCCTACACCCAGTTCAACGCCTACAAGAAGCTCCAATATCCGGTTCTGACGCTGATGGAGGTTCTGCATAAGCAGGGCAAGCTGACGCCCGAGCAGGAACGGTTCATGTCGCCCACCAGGCCCGAAGAAGAGCTTTACGACCTTGAAAATGATCCATACGAGCTTCACAACCTGGCCGGCGATCCCAGATATCAGGATGTGCTGAGGGAGCTGAGGGGAGCGCTTGAAAGATGGATGGAGGAGACGAACGATCAGGGTGCCCTGCCGGAGGATCCTGAGGTCCTGGAGTATTGGAGGAGGGAGGCCGAGGAGAGGTTCGAGAGGAGGATGAGGGAGAGGGGCTTAAGCCCGGATGTGAGCCCGGAGGAGTA
>QNBQ01000318.1 GCA_003645735.1 Candidatus Poribacteria bacterium | reverse complement strand
GCTGAGGGGGATGCGCCCGTGTGAGGAGCCGATTCCGTTCGAGATAACCGATGACGGCTGCATCTTCTACCCCGCCAAGGTCAGGCTCGAATCGGTCGAGCCGAAGGAGGGGGAGCTCTCGCTTGGGATACCGGGATGGGACATTCTAGTGGGCGGGCCGATAAGGAGGGGTAACACGCTGATCGTTTCCGGTATCTCGGGCTCCGGCAAGACGACCTTCTGCCTCCAGGTGGTCAACCACGTCGTCGAGCAGGACGGTAACAGGGCTCTTTACATGGCCTTTGAGGAGACGGAGGAGCAGATCTTCAAGCTGGCGGAGGGCTTCGGATGGGATCTGAGGGGCAAGGCGAGGGAGGGGAGGGTGAAGCTCATCGCGATCCCTCAGACGGAGGTAAACGTCGACGCCCACATCGGCCTGCTGCTGAGGGAGCTGGTCGATTACAGGCCGGATGTGGTGGTGATCGATTCGCTCTCAGTTATGCTTTACAGGATAGGGGACGAGCCGTCACGCAGGGACAAGGTCTTTCAGATAACCGACGGGATAAGGAAGGTCGGGGCGGTGGGCTTCCTGGTGACCGATATCCCGGCCCATCAGAGCGAGAGGCTCTCGAGGTTCGGGGTCGAGGAGACGGTGGTGGACGGCGTCATCGTCCTCAGCACGGATATGAAGGGGCTGAGCAGGCGGAGGTATATCGAGGTCTACAAGCTCAGGAACGCGAAGCACCTTTCGGGCAAGCACAGGATCAACATAACCGAGAACGGCATCGAGATCCTCGTGCCGGAGATGTTGCCCAAGAGGATCGGTGAGATGGACAGGGTGGTGAGGTTTTCACCTGTAGAGGGCCTGATGGAGCCGCCTCCCAGGTTCGGCACCTCCTGGCTGGTCAAAGGGCTACATGGGCTTGGGAAATCCGTCCTGGCCTATCAGTTCGCGTGGGAGGGGCTGTTGAACGGGGAGAACGTCCTTTTCATCTCGCTTGACGTGCCGGCCTACTCCGCCAGGCGGAGCATGAAGGACCTCGGCTTCGACGTCGAGAGGTTCGAGGAGGAGGGGAGGCTGAGGATCGTCGATTTCCTCGGCGAGGAGGGCTTGGGGGACGTTCAGGATCCGGAGGAGTTCATCTTCTACGTGATGAAGCTGGTGAGCAGCGTGGGAGGGCCGTTGAGGGTGATCATCGACTCGCTCACCCCCCTCGCCCTCGGGCCCGATTCGAGCAGGTTCGTCGATATGATCCACCGGAAGAACCACCTGCTCAGGGGCGCCGGGGCCGTGGCGTTCGATCTGATGCTGGATCACATCCTCTCCCCCGAGGAGTTCAACAGGATGATGGGGGCTTATGACGTGATGATAGAGCTGTTCTACCCCGATTGGGGCGAGATGCAGCAGCAGGGGCTGGGGGCCAACGCCTTCAGGATAACGAAGGCCAGGAACTCCAAATTCGACAACCACCCCTACCCCTACACGATCGAGCCGGGTAAGGGGGTTGTGCTCCAAAGGTGGTTCTACGCAAGCTGAGCGATTGACCCCGGAGGGAGATATGTTCAGGGTTTTGCTGGTTGAGGACGACCCTGAGGTCAGAAACGTCTTCAAAGAGGCGCTGCGGATGAAGGGGTATGAGGTGGTGGAGTGCTCCAGCGCCGAGGAGGCCTGGGAGCTTTTGGAGAGGGGGGAGAGGTTCGACCTGGTCGTGACCGATGTGCTCATGCCGGGCATGGACGGCATAGAGCTCCTCAGGAGGATCAAAACGAGGTTCCCGGGGATGGGGGTGGTCGTAATCACGGGGCACGGCTCGGTGGAACAGGCGGTGGAGGCGATGAAAGCGGGCGCCTCGGATTACATCCAGAAGCCGGTCGATTTGAACCGGCTCATCTCCGCCGTCGAGGGGGTGCTTGTCCCCGCCAGGGCGGCCGAGGGGTCGAGGGCGCGGATATCGGGCTTGATGAGCATGGCCGCGATGCTGCACTCCCTTTCCGGAACGACCTCGCTGGACGAGCTGCTCAAAAAGATAGCCGACTTCGCCTTCAACAACTTCTCGCCCAAAGGGGTGGCGATAGGCCTCCTGGACGAGGAGAAAGAGGAGCTGGAGGTGCGGTTCGTCCAGGGCATCCCCGACCTGAGCGAGGGGGAGAGGGTTAAGGTGGAGGGGGCGGGGGTGAGCGAAAGCGAGAGGAGGATGCTGCCGGCGACGATAAGGCCCGAGCATCGGATCTGCCTCCCGCTCATCGTCGATTCCGGGCTTATAGGCGTCATAGCGATGGTATACGATCAGAAGCCCCTCCTCGACCAGGGGACGCTGCAGCTGATGAACCTGTTCGCGTATCAGGCGGCGATCGCCATCTCAAACGTCAAAACGAGGGCCGAGCTGAGGAGGATGGTGAACGAGCTTCAGCGGTTCGAGGAGGGGGTCAAGAAGCTCTTCGGCGCCGTCAGGATGCGGGAGGTGATCAAAACCTCCCTGGAGGAGAGCGCCAGGCTGGTGGGGGCCGAGATCAGCGCCCTCGCCCTCCTGCCCGTCCGCCCCGAGCTGGAGGAGTTCGCGGGGATATACGTGCTGACCCACGAGGGCGTTCCGGAACACATCGACCGGGAGATAAGGTCGAAGCTGGAGCCGGTCGTCTCAAGCTTCTTCGGGGATGAGGTGAGCCTGAAGGAGCTGACCACGATCCCCATGGCTTCGAATCTGGCCTTCGGCAGCTTCCCGGAGAGGGTCGAGGGGTTCATCACCGCCCTCCTGATAGGAGGGGAGGGGACGGTCATCGGCTTCATCTCGGCGATGAGCGAACACGAGAAGTTCGACTGGATAGACGTCAGGCTGCTCCAGATGATGGGTTACGACGTGGCCGCCGCGATCCAGAGGGCGATCGCCACGGAGGAGATAAGGGCGACGACCGAATCGGCCATAAGGGCGCTGGCCAGGGCGGTGGAGAAGCGCGATCCCCCCACCCTGGGTCATTCGGAGAGGGTTGCTAGAATAGCAGTGTTGATCGGGGAGGAGCTCGGTTTCGATCAGGTGAGGTTGGAGAAGCTCAGGGTGGCCGGTCTGCTGCACGATATAGGCAAGATAGGCGTGCCCGACTGGATACTCAAAAAGCCGGGCAAGCTGACGGAGGAGGAATACGCCAAGATCAAGGAACACCCCGACATCGGCGCCTCCATCCTCGAAGAGGTGCCCCAGCTCAGGGAGATCATCCCCTGGATAAGGCATCACCACGAGAGGATGGACGGGAAGGGGTATCCGGCGGGGCTCAGCGACGATCAGATACCCCTTGAGGCGAGGATATTGGCCGTGGCCGACGCCTTCGACGCCATGACCTCCGACAGGGTCTACCGCCCCGCCCTGCCCCTTGAGGAGGTCGTCAGGATAATGGAGGAGGGTAAGGACAAACAGTGGGACGGAAAGCTGGTCGACCTGCTTTTCAAAATCCTCTCGGAGGGGAGAATACCGCCCAGGGAGGGCGTTAAGGGGTGAAGGAATGGAGAGGTTGGCGATAGAAGGAGGGGAGCCGGTCAGGAAGAGGCCGCTCCCGTCCGGCAAAAAGGTCGGCGAGGAGGAGCTTGAGGAGCTCAGGAAGGTCATAGAGTCGGGTAATCTCTTCAGAGGCGAGAAGGTCAGGGAGTTCGAGGAGAGGTTCGC
>QNBQ01000317.1 GCA_003645735.1 Candidatus Poribacteria bacterium | reverse complement strand
TAACCCTTCGGTAGAGCGCTCCGAGCCGCTCTATCTCGGAGGCGGAGAGCGATCTCAGCCCGCGCCTCCGCGCCGCGGCTATCAGCCTTTCAAGCTCGGACCACCTCTCCCTTCTGCTTTCGACGAACCTCTCAAGCGTCATGAGGTGATGAGGCCATGAGCGATAGGTTTTCCATCGAGATGCCCGAACGCGTGGAGCTGGGCTTCGAGCTCGCGGGGGTCGGCTCCCGCTTCTGCGCCGCCGCGATCGATTCGACCCTCATTATTATACCATCGGCGTTCATCTCCCTTCTCATCGCAAACAGCCTCAGGCTGGGAGGGGTTGGGAGCTGGATCGCGGCCTTCCTGATACTGGTGAACTTCGCAGCCGTTTGGGGGTATTACATCCTCTTCGAGCTCGCCTGGAACGGCCAGACCCCCGGCAAGCGGGCGCTCGGGCTGAGGGTGGTCAGATCGGACGGCTATCCGGTCTCGTTCCCCGAGATCTTGATCCGCAACCTGATCCGCCCCGTCGATTTCCTTCCGTTTTTCTACGGGGTCGGTTTTCTGAGCATGATGCTGGACGGGAAGTGGAGACGTCTGGGGGATCTGGCGGCGGGGACGGTCGTGATCAAGGAGAGGAGGTGGAAGGGGGCAGAGCTGGTCGCTCGCCCGGTCATCCAGAGGGAGGAGCTTCGATACGCCGATCTGATCCGGCCCGAGGAGGTGACCGAGGGAGAGCTGAGCGCGATAAGGGAGTATATCAGGCGGAGGGCGTCCCTGGAGCCGGATGCCAGGAGGAGGGTGGCCAGGAGGATAGCGGCGCCTATCCTGCGGAAGATGGGAGTCCCCGGTTCGATGTCGATCGATTACGACCGCTTCCTCGAGGAGATCCTCGCCCTGAAGGCCGATTTGACACCTCCCGACCGGCGAGGTTAAAATTTGTGCTCGATGATACGCCCGATCGCCTTGATCCTAGCGCTTATCATCCCCATCGCCTCCCCCCAGATCGACAGGCTGAAAAGCGAGAGGGAGGAGAAGGTCAGGGAGAGGAAAAGGGTCGAGCTCAGGCTCAGGGGGGCGATCGAGAGGGAAAAGGGGCTGTTGGCCGAGCTGGAGAGGCTTGACAGGTCGCTTTACAGGCTGAACGCCGAGCTGCGCCGATACGCCAGGGAGGCCGATCGGATCGAGAAGGAGCTTGAGGCGGTGAGGGCGGAGATGAAGCGGCTGGCCGAGGAGGAAAGGGCGTTGAGGTCGCGGGTCTGCTCCAGGCTGAGGGCGATCTACAAGGCCGGATATCCGAGCCCGATGAGGGGATATCTGGCCGTTCTGTTGTCGGCGGGATCGCTCGCCGAGATGATCAGCCTGGCTAAATACGTCTCCGCTATAGCCGAGGCCGACAGGAGGCTGCTTGAGGAGTTCAAGGGAAAGGTCGCCGAGCTGAAGCGGCGGAGGGCGGAGCTTGAGGAGAAAGCGAGGGAGCTTGAGGGGATGAGGGCGACGATCGAGCGGAAGAGGAGGGAGGTGGAGCGGGCCAGGCGGAGGAGAGAGGAGCTGCTGGACAGATGTCAGAGGGAAAAAGAGACCTACGCCAGGGCGCTGAGGGAGCTGGAGAGGAGCATAGAGATGCTCGATAGGTTGATAAACCGCCTGTCCGGGGGGGAGAGGATCGACGGCGAGCTGAGGATCGAGGGGCTTGGCAGCTTCTCGCCGCCGGTCAAAGGAGCGATCGTCCCGAACATCTCCCCGAGGCTGAAGGGCGTGACGATCAAAGCTCCCAAGGGGGAGGAGGTCCTCTCGATAGGGGATGGGATCGTCGAATACGCCAGGTGGTTCGACGGGTTGGGGCTGGGGCTGATGGTCATAATCAACCACGGGAACGGCTACAGATCGCTATACGCGCATCTGGGGGAGATATTCGTTAGGGAGGGGGAGAGGGTGGAAAAAGGGCAAGCGATAGGGATCGTCGGGGAGACCGGCTCCCTTCTCGGGCCGGCCCTCTATTTCGAGATAAGGCGCGGACTCATACCCATCGACATAAGGAGATGGTTGAGATGACGATGAAACGCCTTTGTCTCGTTTTCCTGACGACGGCGCTCCTCGCCGGGGCGTATCTCCCCTCGGCGGTCGGGGAGGCCAAACGACAGCCGCCCACCAGGCCGCTGACCGAGGAGGAGAGGGCGGAGGACGAGGTTTTGAAGGGGTTCCACCTGATCTCCGAGGTCTTCTCCCAGATCAAGGAGAACTACGTCGAGGAGGTCGACCCCAAGGAGCTGATCTACGGCGCGATAAAGGGGATGCTGAGCGCGCTCGACCCCTACAGCCAGTTCCTCACGTCCGAGCGCAAGAAAGAGCTGCAGGTGGACACGAAGGGGTCGTTCGGCGGGCTGGGGATGTATATCGGCATCAGGGACAACAAGCTGACGGTCATAGCGCCCATCGAGGGAACCCCGGCCTACAAGGCGGGGGTTCAGCCGGGGGATCACATAATCGAGATAGAGGGCAAATCGACGGCGGGCATGTCGGTGGAGGAGGCGGTCAAGCTGCTGAGGGGCGATCCGGGAACAAAGGTCACCTTCACCGTCGTCAGGGAGGGCGAGCCGGAGCCCATAAAGTTCACCATAACCCGGGACATCATCCAGATCCAGACCGTCAAGCATCAGGTGATAGACGGTGTGATAGGCTACATCCGGATAACGAACTTCATGGAGCCGACCGACGCGGCGGTGGATCAGGTTCTGGAGGAGTTCGAGTCCAACCCGAAGATCAAGGGGATAATCCTCGACCTGCGCGGCAACCCCGGCGGGCTTTTGACCTCAGCCGTCGAGGTGGCCAGCGATTTCCTCCCCGAAGGCGCCCTTATCGTCTACACACAGGGCAGGGATCCCAAATCGAGGAGGGAGTTCAGGGTGGCGCCCGGCAAGACGCACAAGTGGTTCCCGATGGTGGTGCTGATAGACGGCGGGACGGCCAGCGGCTCGGAGATAGTGGCCGGCGCGATCAAGGACAACAGGCGGGGGATACTGATGGGGACCAGAACCTTCGGCAAGGCCTCCGTCCAGAAGATCTTCCCCATAGGCAGGGATGTGCCGGGGGAGGATGTTGCGTTGAAGCTGACGGTCGCCCATTATTATACCCCCAACGGAGTGGACATCCACAAGCACGGCATCGAGCCGGACATAGAGCTGCCGCTGATGAGCAGGAGGGAGGCGAAGCTGTGGAGGAGGGTGTTCGACCACCCCAAGGTCAAGGAGTTCATCAAAACGGGCGGGGAGGACATACTGTTCAAGGTGAAGCGGGACGAGGAAGACGAGGACGATGACGACCCGGCGCTGGCCCAGTTCGAGGATCTGCTGGACGCGCTCGAAAAGGAGGGGATAACCCTGAGGCCGGAGCTGGTCAAGTTCGCCATCGCCCGCAGGACGCTCAACGAGAAGGACGATTACGTCTTCGACCCACAGGTGGAGGCGGCGGTGAGGTATCTCAAGGCGTTTGAGGCGGTGAAGGAGGTGGTCGAGAAGAGCGGGCGATGAAGGGGCCGCGGATAGGCGATCTTCAGCTCGAAAACCCGCTCATAATGGCGCCGATGGCGTCCATAACGGACAACGCCTTCAGGATCATCGTCAAACGGCACGGCGCCGCCCTGGTCTTCTCCGAGATGATAAGCTCCATAGCG
>QNBQ01000316.1 GCA_003645735.1 Candidatus Poribacteria bacterium | reverse complement strand
GCCCGTATCGCCCAGGAACAGGCGGTTCTGGAGAGGGAGATCGAAAAGACGCTGAACGTCGAGAAGGCCCGCATCGCTCAGGAGCAAGCCGTTACCGAGAGGGACATCGAGAGGACTTTGAACGTTGAGACGGCGCGGATCAACCAGGAGCAAGCCGTTCAGCTGAGGGAGATCGAGAAGAACCTGGTCGTCGAGACGGCCCAGATAGACCAATCGAGACAAGTTCAGCTTGCGGAGATCGACAAGACATTGAAGGTCGAGCTTGCGCGCATCGCGCAGGAGCAAGCTGTCCTTGAAAGGGAGATCGAGAAGACGCTAAACGTTGAGAAGGCCCGTATCGCTCAGGAGCAAGCCGTTACCGAGAGGGACATCGAGAGGACGCTGAACGTCGAGACGGCGCGGATCAATCAGGAGCAGACGGTTCAGCTCAGGGAGATCGAAAAGAACTTGGTCGTCGAGACGGCCCAGATCGATCAGTCCAGGCAGGTTCAGCTCGCGGAGATCGATAAGGTGTTGAAGGTCGAGCTGGCGAAGATCGACCAGGAGAGGCAGGTCATGCTGGCCGATATCGACAAGACGTTGAAGGTGGAGACGGCGCGTATCGCTCAGGAGCAGGCCGTCTGGGAGAGGGACATCCAGAAGAACTTGGCCGTCGAGCTGGCGCAGATCAACAGGGACAGGCAGGTTCAGCTGAGCGAGATCGAGAGGATCCTGGCCGTTGAGAAAGCCCGGATCAACCAGGAGCTGATCGTCAGCTTGCTGGACGAGGACAGGAAGATCCAGGTCTTCCACAAGCAGAAGATAACCGAATTGGCGGAGAAGGAGAAGCTGGAGGCCACGGCTCAGAAGGTCGCCGCGCAGGTCAACGTCGAGGCGACCCAGCGCGTTAAGGAGGCCGAGTGGCAGCGCGAGGTGGCGCTGATCGAGGCCGAGGCCCAGGCCAGGCCGATCGAACGGATAGCCGAAGCGATCCTGGCCGAAGCCAAGGCGAAGGCTCAGGGCGAGATGGCACACTTGGAGGCCAGGAACGTGGCCGAGCAGAGGGTGCTCGTTCAGGAGGCGCTGCTGTCGTTGATCGAGACATCGCCCGAGCTTGTGGAGCGGCTGATGAGGCCGGTCGAGCGGATCGAGAGCATCAGGGTGCTGAACATGCCGTTCGGCAGCAGCAGCGAGGGCGGGAAAGGCTCCTCCTCGGATAAAAGCGCCATGGGCAGGCTGGCGAGCAGCATACTCGAGACCAGCGCGTTGATGCCGATACTCAAAGAGCTGTTCAAGTTCGCCGACATCGACGCCGAAAAGATAGCCGACAAGATCGCCCAATACCTCGCCGAGCTGCTCAGAACACAACAGACCGGAGGGGGATGATCTGAGTGGAGCTTGAGCGGATCAGGATAACCCCAAGGGATTTGATGTATGCCGAGCTGTTCAAGAAGCGAAAGGGGAGGGTCAGGGCGCGGTGCAAGCTGTGCAGATCCGAGCAGGGGAAACGGCTCTGCAAAGCCATAAAGGCGGTCATCTGTCCGGAATGCTGTCGCAAAATACGGGGGAAGATCGAGGGATGTGATGAGAGCTGCTTCTACTACGCGCCGCTCATAAGGAGGAGCAGGTTCCTCCCCTCCGAGGAGGAGCTGCCCATATACACCTGCCTCATGACCGACACGCTCAACCAGGGGATGGTGACCGCGGTCATCGCCCGGAAAAAACCTGACGGCAACCTGCAGGCGATGTTCATCCTGCTGGATCTGTGGAAGAGGGGGATAAGGGACTGCTTCATGGACGCCGACCTGACCGAGGAGGATCTCAAGGAGCAGGTGGAGAGGGGAGGGGAGATCCCCTTCAAAGAGATAAGCTACGAGGAGTTCCTGAAGCTGATCAGATGGGGCTACGAGATAGCGAAGCAGGTGAAGGCGCCCATCCCCGAGGAGCTGAAGATCTGGGGCCGAAAGATGATAGGCGACCTCTCCAAGGTTCCTCCGCCTGAGGGATCGCTTTACAAATGCGCCAAATGCGGCGGCGACCTGCCCGAAGAAGCGGTTGAGCTGATGAAACAATATGCGCTTCAGGACGACATCCAGTTTTACATCCTCTGCCGCAAATGCGGCGGACAGTTTGAGGATTGAGGGGTGATCCGCTTTGAGGGTTAAGAGGAGGGTTTTGAGGTTCAAGCTGCTGTCATACCTGTGGCTTCTGACCCTCGCCTTCTCCGCCCTGGCCGCCGCGACATCCCAAGCGCCCCAGGACGTGCCCTTCTACAAGAAGGTTCTCAACTTCATGGACAACCATCCACTGCTCACCGGAAGTATATTCCTGATCCTTACCACGATCGTAACCACCGCCTTCAGTCTGATCCGCAGGGACAAATGCCTCAGAAAATTGAAGGGGAAGTTCGTCACCCTCTACCTCAGGAACTGGCAGCTTTACAGCGGAATATTCAGGCTTGAGACGACCGGGATAGAGATCGTCTCGGAGAAGGCGAGGGCGGAGGGGAAGGAGGCCAGCTTCCTGCTTTCCGGCGGGAAATGGAAGGATCAGGTTCACGCCTTCGTCAGATACCTCGATCTGATGCTCGAAAAGGAGAGGCAGGAGAGGGATAACGAGCTGGAGAAGGTCTACCACCCCAGGCCGGCCGTCAGGTTGAAGAGGAAGATAAAGGTCTTCCTGAACACGATCAAAAACGCGCTTAGTCAGATCCTCTCAAAAGCCATCGGCGCGATAAAGGGTAAGATCAGGGCCGGGGAGGCGGTAGAGTTCATCCAGAAAACCTCCGAGGAGGCGCTGGAATACACAGTTGAGACGGTATACGACCGCTTGATAGACAGGCTTGTGGGGACGAAGGTCGTGGTCAAAGCGGGCGACAAGGAATACGTGGGCGTGCTTGCCGACTACACCAACGAGTGGCTGGAGCTGATGGAGGTCAACTACAGGGATTACTGGGAGGTGACGCTGGAGATAGCCAAGTGCAACTACAAAGATCCGCGCGGCCTGAAGATCGAACGGCACGGGGATACGCTCCTCATCGAAAACCACGGCCCCTTCCGGGTTCAGCTCCAGAGGCTCTGGT
Source organism: Candidatus Poribacteria bacterium (assembly GCA_003645735.1). Taxonomy (GTDB): domain Bacteria; phylum Poribacteria; class WGA-4E; order B28-G17; family B28-G17; genus B28-G17. Next base: position 596 of record QNBQ01000316.1, on the reverse strand, counting down.
TCCAGCACGACAGGAAAAGCCTGCCCGAGCAGAGGCACGACCTGTTCAAGAACATCGAGCCGTTCGGGAAGCTGGAGATCAAGCTGAAGCCGCATAACATCGACGTGGTCGTCTCGCCCTTCAGCGACGTGAAGGTCTCGGTTCCGGTCGCCTTCAACCAATACACACATCTGAAGCTGTCGTTCGAGACCTGGAGGATGGCGGACCTCACCCTCCCGAGGGGATACGCGGTCATCATCCACAGGGCGGAGAAATACGAGCCGAAGCTGCTGAGCATAAGCACCCTGACCGAGATGATCTTGGGCGAGGAGCTCAAGGACTTCATCCTGACCGACAAAAACGGCAAGCCGATCAAATACCTCACCTTCAACCAGGGGTATGTGACCAACCTGGACAAGGAGAGGATGGATCTGAAGGAGATCTCCCAGGCCTACGCGCTGAGGTGGGAGGTCGAGAGGATCTTCCAAGAGGGGGACGCCAGGCTGAGGCCGCTGGGAGGGCTGTTCAACGGGAAGGCCAACTCCAGATCGGGCGCGATGGTCGCCCAGATGGTTCTCCTCAAGCTGCTGACCGCCGACCCGACCATAAGGCGGCCT
>QNBQ01000315.1 GCA_003645735.1 Candidatus Poribacteria bacterium | reverse complement strand
CCGGGGGATTCAAAGGAGCGGACGCTGCCGTCAGCGTCAACTATAACCATCTCATCGTCCCGAAGCAGATCCAACCTGCCGAACGGCGGGGAGCTGGCGGTCGCAAGCGGCGGGATGATAACCGAGAGGAGCGAAAACAGGGCGATGATCCTTCCGATCATCCCCCACCTCCGGGCTGATCCTGCGTCATAATAATTCTACCACATATGCCGGCCCTGTCAATCCCTCGAAAGGCCCTCCATTTGACAGATCAGGCCGAAAGAGTTACAATTGAAGAAGCTACAAGGAGGGGGAGAGGATGAACTTAAAGCCCGACAGGGAGGCTTTGAAGCTCATCCCGAAGCGGTTCGCCCTGGAGAACAAGGTCGTCCCGATCTCCGTGAGGGGAGGGGTTCTGACGGTCGCGATGGCCGACCCGGATGATCTGCAGCTGGTGAGCTCGATCGAATCGATGACGAACCTCTTCGTCGAGCCGGTGAGGGCGGATGAAGAGGAGATAATCAGGGCCATAGAGGAGGGGTATGAGGAGGCGTCCGCGAGGGGGGACGAGGAGGTGACGGTGGACACCTCCGTGGTCGCGCTCGTCGACTCCCTCATAGCCAGGGGGATAAGGAACAGGGCGACCGACATCCACATCGAGCCGGAGCGGGAGCAGGTGAGGACGCGCTACAGGATAGACGGCCTGTTGCAGCTCGGCCCCGTCCTGCCGAAGGAGATCCTCCCCGGCCTGGTGACGCGCATCAAGATAATGGCCAACATGAACATCTCGGAGAGGAGGCTCCCCCAGGACGGCGGCTTCTCCTTCTCCTATGAGGGGAGGGAGGTGGACATCCGCGTCTCCACGCTGCCGACCATACACGGCGAGAAGGTTGTGATGAGGATCCTCGACAAGGAGAGGATAAAGTTCGGCTTGGAGTATCTGGGCTTTTCGCAGGAGAACCTGATCACGATGAGGCGGTTGATAAACCGGACGAGCGGGATAATCCTGGTCACCGGGCCGACGGGGTCGGGCAAGACCACCACCCTGTATTCGGCCCTGTCGGAGCTGAACACGATCGAGAAGAACATCATCACCCTGGAGGACCCCGTCGAATACGAGCTGCCGTCTATAAACCAGACACAGATCAACCCGAAGGCCGGCCTGACGTTTGCCAGCGGGCTGAGGTCGATCCTCAGACAGGACCCCGATATCATCATGGTGGGCGAGATAAGGGACTCGGAGACGCTCGAGGTCGCCATAAGGGCCGCCCTGACGGGCCACCTGGTCCTCAGCACGCTGCACGCCAACAGCGCCGCCGGGGCGATCCCCAGGCTCCTCAACATGGGCGCCGAGCCGTTCCTGCTGGCCTCCTCCCTCATAGGGGTGATAGCCCAGAGGCTCGTCAGGGTCATATGTGAGGAGTGTAAGGAGGAGGACCGGCCGAGGCCGGAGCTGCTCAGGTTGCTCGGCCTGGACGAGGACGAGGGGCCTTTCTACAGGGGCAGGGGATGCGAGAGCTGCAACAACACGGGCTATAAAGGGAGAACCGGCATATTCGAGATATTGGTCAACTCGAAGGAGATATCCGAGCTGATCATGAGGAAGGCCGACAGCGAGGAGATCGAAGAAGCGGCCCGCAGGGCGGGGATGAGGACGATGATAGAGGACGGGCTTCAAAAGGCCAAGGCCGGCATAACGACCCTCGAGGAGATCGTGAGGGTCGTCAGCTTATGAAGGGGTGAGCGCACATGCCGCTTTTCTCCTACAAGGCGAAGGACAGGCAGGGCAGGGAGGTGAACGGCGTCCTGGAGGCGGTCGATGAAGAGGAGCTGGCCAGGAAGCTGAGGGAGGAGGGCCGATATCTTATCGAGGCGTCCGAGCGGAAAGGGGAGGGCGTGAGGAGGGGAGGCGGCGCGCTCTTCGGCCCGAGGATCAAGAGGAGGGAGCTGATAACCTTCTCAACCCACCTCGCCTCGGCCTTCTCGGCGGGAGTCCCTATCCTTCAGGCGCTGGAGGATTACGAGAGGAGGGTTCAAAACCCCGCCTTCAAGAGGGTAATAGGCGATGTGATAGAAAAGGTGAGAGGAGGCGCCTCCCTCTCCGATGCGCTCGCCGGGCATCCGGACGTCTTCCCCGAGGTCTACGTCAATGTGGTGAGGGTGGGGGAGGCGAGCGGCAACATAGAGGAGGTGTTGACCGATCTGGCGAGCTTCATGGAGTGGCAGGAGGATCTCGAGAGGAACGTCAAACAGCTCATAACCTACCCCGCCTTCGTCTTCACGGTCATATCCGGGATCATCCTCGTCCTCATAACGTTCGTCTACCCGAGGATAGGGGGCGTGTTCGAAAGGCTGGGGGTGCAGATACCCCTGATAGCTAGGGTTATGCTCTTCCTAAACGACCTCATAAGGGGCTACATCGGCCTCGCCCTGGCGGCCTTTCTGTTGCTGCTCATCTCGTTCTACATGCTGCGCAGATCGGCCAGGGGGCGCGCCCTGATGGACTCGCTCCTCCTGAAACTCCCCCTTCTGGGGGAGACTCTGAAGAAGATAGAGATCTCCCGGTTCGTGCATCACCTCGGCATCCTGCAGCGGGCCGGGATAGACATATCCAGATCGCTTCAGCTGGCAGGCGAGGCCGTCAGGAACAGCGTCATAGCGGAGAGAATCGCCCGGGCGAGGGAGGGCGTTATCTCGGGGAAACAGCTGTCGGAGGCCCTGGCGGAGACCGGCATATTCCCCGACCTGGTCATAAGGATGATAGCGATAGGCGAGATAGGGGGGGAGCTTGAGGAGAACTTGGACAAAGTCCGCCGCTATTACGATAGGGAGGTGCCCGCCGCCATCAAGAGGACCCTGTCCGTGATGGAGCCTCTCCTGATAATGTTCCTCGCCACGGGCGTTCTGCTCATCGCCTTCTCCATGTATGTGCCGATCTACAGGATGATTAGACAGCTGAAGTGAACTAGGAGGTGGGTGGTGAGGAGCAAAGGCTTCACACTCATAGAGCTGGTCATCGTCCTCCTCATAATCTCCGTGCTGATAGGGCTCTCCCTCCCGCTGACGCTCAGACAGATAGAGTCCATGAGGGAGAGGAAGGTCCGGGCGAGGCTGGAGGCGATCAAGAAGGCGATGATAGGCGATCCGGAGCTGAAGTCTCAGGGCAACAGGACCGATTTCGGCTTCCTAGGGGACTGGGGCTCGCTGCCAGAATCGCTGGAGGATCTCGTAACCCCCAAGGAGCCGCGTTGGAGGTTCGACGACGACAAGCGGATAGGCGCCGGCTGGAACGGTCCCTACATCAACCTGCAGCTCGACGAGCTTAAATACGACCCTTGGGGCAACGAATACCACTACAGCACCGAGGATTACAGGAACGAGGACGGCGTCCTAGTGGACGCGGTCATAATAAGCTACGGCGAGGACGGCGTCCCCTCAGACGACGATTTCAAGGTGGAGATACTGAAGAGCGAGACGACCGCCAGGGTCTACGGGTATCTGATGTATGACGATAAGAAGCCGGCCAGGCACGTCCAGGTGGTCCTCTACTACCCCAAGGACGGCTCCATCGCTCGTAAAGTGACCTACACCGACGAGAACGGCTATTATGAATTCACCGACGTCCCCTTCGGCGTGAGGAGCATCTTCTACGGCTCGGGGGGGTCGAACGGGGGACTGGTGTATGT
>QNBQ01000314.1 GCA_003645735.1 Candidatus Poribacteria bacterium | reverse complement strand
TTCAACCTCCTGAGCAGCTCCATCACCCCCCTCCGCTGACGGTAATCCAGCCCGGTCGTCGGCTCGTCGAGTATGATGACCCTGGGCTTACACGCCAGGACGGAGGCCAGGGCCACCCTCTGCCTCTCGCCCTTGGTCAGCAGGAAGGGGGAGGCTTTCCCGTATCCTTCAAGCTCCACCGCCCTCAGGGCCTCCCTGACCCTCGATTCGATCTCCGCCTCCGGGAACCCCAGGTTCCTCAGGGAGAAGGAGACCTCCTCCTCGACCGTTCCGGCGAAGATCTGGTGATCCGGGTTTTGGAAGACGAACCCGACCATCCTCCCTATGTCCGACATCCTCCATTCCTCCACGCTCCTCCCCAGAAACAGGGCCTCCCCTTTCGTCGGCCTCAGGAGGCCGTTCAAATGTTTGACGAGCGTGGTTTTGCCGGAGCCGTTTTGGCCTATGACGGCGACGAACTCCCCCTCCCTTATGGTCAGGCTCACCCCATCGAGCGCCCTGATCCCTCCTTCATAGGTGTGCGAGAGATCCCTCAGCTCGAAGATCACGTCCCCGTATCCCCTCCTCCTGGCCTCCTCCCGGGCGATGACCTCCCTGACCTTCCGCTGATCTATCCTCCACCCGTCCCTCACGAGGATCTCGAAAGCCTCCTCGGCCCTGAAGGGCGGTTTTTCGTAGCCGAGCTTGGCCATCAGCTCCGCCACCTGGGGAGGGCGGACGGCGTGTCTTTCGAGCAGATCGACCCGGGGGAGCAGCTCCTCAGGCGGGCCGCCCTCGACGATCCTGCCCCCGTCCATCAGGATCACCCTGTCGGCGTTCAGAATCTCCTCCGACTCGTGCTCCACAAGAAGCAGGGTTATGCCCTCCTCCCTGAGCCTTTCGAGCGTCGAGAACAGCTCCTCCCTGCCGCGCGGGTCGAGATCGGTCGTCGGCTCGTCCATGACCAGCAGCCTCGGCCTGATCGCCAAAACCGATGCGATGGCCAACCTCTGCTTCTCCCCGCCCGAAAGGGTTAGGGGCGTCCTGCGCTCGAAGCCGGAAAGCCCCACCAGATCGAGCGCCTCCTTAACCCTCCTCCTCATCTCCTCCCGCGGCAGGCCGAAGTTTTCGAGGCCGAAGGCGACCTCCAGCTCGACGTTCGTCGAGAAGAGCTGGGCTTCGAAATCCTGGAAGACGATCCCCACATCCCGCGCCAGCTGTCGGACGCTCATCCCCCTGATGGATCTCCCGAAGATCCGTATCTCGCCGGCCAGCTCCCCCTTTTGGAAGTTGGGGATGAGGCCGTTGAGGCAGCGGCAGAAGGTGGACTTACCCGCCCCCGACCTGCCCATTATGACGACGAACTCGCCCGCTTCCTGGTCGAAATCGATCCCGTCGAGCGCCTTCGCCGCGCTACCCCTGTATCTGAAGCTGAGGTTTCGAACCGAGACGGCGAGCATGGGCCTTCAGGGGATGAGGCAGCCGGCGATGAGGAGGAGGACGAACGGGATGAGCGCTAAGCCCAGGCCCCCCTGCCCGGCGATGGTCCCTCCCTCCGGCATCCCCAGGAACTTGAGGTCATAGACGCCCACGCCGATCAGGTTGCCCAAAACCATAAGCCCAATGGCGCCTATGGAGGCGAGGACCGCCCCGAGGACCGAGCTTCGGCCCGCCTCCTCTCCCATCACATCCGTGTAGATCAACCCCAGCTGCCTCACCACGCGGTATAGGCCGGGCAGCAGAATAGGGCCTAGGACGATCGAGACGAGGAGGTTGTTTATGAGGATGATGTTGGCCAGCAGGGGGAAGGGGAGCAGCCCCAGGAGATGGGCGCCCCAGCCTATGAAGCCCCCACAGGCGGCGCAGGAGACGAGGACGGCCAGCAGATACCGGCCCGACAGGGCGCCCATTCCCCGCGACCTGAAAAACGCGCCCCACAGCTTGTAGGGGAGCAGGCCGTAGATGAAATTCCCGAAAAAGCCGAATATGCTCCCCAGGGTGAGCGTCCCGAAGAAATCGCCGATCAGGTTGCCGAAGGCGGCGCCCCAGGCGGCCGCCGGGCCGAACATCAGGGAACAGATGACCGGTATGACGGCGGCGGGGCGTATCTCCGTAAAGCCCGGTATCAGCGGCAGCGCGATCTTGAACGGGATGAGGACCGCCGCATACACGGCGGCCACCACCGCCGTCAAAACCACCATCCTCGTGTTACGCCACATCGTCACGATCTCCCTCATGAAACCCCTCCCGAGCCGTGTGCGACCGAAATTATACCACGGCGGCGGCCGTCAGGACAACCGAGGCCTCAGCCCTCAAACTCAAAGACGCCGCGGGACGGGTCGACCAGCTTGAAAACCCCTTCCTCCTCGTCGTAGACGATGCCGCTCTCCTCCGCCCTCCTGAGGATCGCCTTGAACAGCTCCTCTATCCCACCCCTGTCGAAGGCGAAACGCGCATCCCTCAACATGTTCAACGTCTGCCACGTCGGAACCCTCTTCAACCCGTCGAGATCATACACCAGCAGGGTTATATCCCTTTTGAACCTCGGGATGAGCCTGCTGAAGATCCGGTAAAGCTCGTCCTGCTCCTCGATCGTCAGCTCATCTTTTGTGATGACGAAGATGTCGATATCGCTCCTCTCGTCGAAATCCCCCCGGGCCAGCGAGCCGAAAAGCCCGACCGCCAGCACATCGTCCCTCCCAAGCTCCGAAGCGATCCGCCCGATCTCCTCCAAAACCTCCTCAACGTTCACCTCACCACCTCCCCTTAAGGGCCTCGATGAATTCTTCCGGAACGGCCCCCTCACTCCTCGGCTGAAAAGCGGGAGATCTCCCTGCCGCGGCGATCCATCCTCAGGCAGAGCGCCTCGGCCTTCGTCGGGATCCCCTCCAACCTGACCTCTCGACCGGGCGAATCGTTGAAAAGAACCCGATCCACCCGCCCGTCCGGCAGATGGACGGCGACGGCGATCGCATCGGAGCCGGGCGGCTCGACCCTCAGCGGCTCAACCCTAACATCCGGCGCCTCCCCTCCCTTGAACGGGTAGAGGACGTAGACGAACCTGACCGTGCCCTTCCCCCTCTTCGAATAGATGGCCGTCGGGATCGGCCTCCAGGGGTGGTTCGCCCAGCCCTGAACGGGATCCTCCTGACCCTTCACAACCCGAGCCTCAAGCCCGTCCCTGAGCGGAACTATAAGCAGGTTGGCGCCCTCCCGGACGGTTCTGACGGCCAGGCTCCCCTCATCGACCGCCGCCTCATCGGCGTCGAGGTGGAAAAGCGATTCATAGACGTGCTCCCGATCGTCCTCCGGGATGAGCGTGTCCTGGACGATGAAATACTCCGGCTTGACGAAGAGGATCCTCCTGATATGCCTCACCTCGATCTCCCCCTTCGGCCCGTATCCATCCCCGTAGCTGCCCCTGACGAAATCGAACCCCTCGCGGCTGATCCAGAGCGTGTCGTTCCCCGGCGGGACGGGCTTGTCCCACGGCTTCGGCCAGACATAAGTCTCCCTCTTCCCCCTCCTGTTCTGACCCCGGCCGTCTACGACCACGGTGTTGTGGCCGAAGGTCGAGATGATGTATCTGCGCCATTTGCTCCGGTCGTAGGAGTAGTTGCCCGGGTCGAGGACGAGCTGCTCGCCGTATGCCCACAGGACGAAGTGGAGCTTGTCCTCGTGCTGATG
>QNBQ01000313.1 GCA_003645735.1 Candidatus Poribacteria bacterium | reverse complement strand
CCCCATGATAAATGATATCAGAATTTCCCTTCTGTTTTTCTCCCTTCCAGAATCTCATGCTGAAAATTTGAACCCTATATGATCGTTTGAGACGGCGAGCCATATCAAAGATCCTTTTCTCTACTCCGCCTTTGGTGTATGGGTAAACACAATCGTAGACAAAAGCGAGGTTCATATCACTCAGCCGATAGTTTTAAATACTCCGCCCTTTCCTCGATTCCCTTGGGGTAGCGGATCTTCCAGATTTGAACGGCATATTTCCTAGGGTCGCTGGTGCCTTGAGGAGGATATACCCTTTCAAAGATATCCGGTATTTCATCAAATAGAAACAATCGAACAGGCAACAATCGACGAGCTTTCGGAGGAAGGTAGAGGATATGCCATTTAGTCGGATCATTATCATTCCCGCCTGTATCTATGATTAGTGTTCCGGGAAGATATTTCTCTCCTTTCACTTGTAGTATCTCACCGCGGTAATAGATGTTCTGGGGAGGAAGGTATCTAATCTTCCCATCTAAAATCAGCTCCACAAATGCCCTAGAGAGCTTCATGTTCCCTGCAACCTGCAAATATACACTGCAGATAAGCCATCTATCAGGAGGATATACCTTACCATCTAACCTGAGCTCATATTCACCCGCGACTATCCTCCATTTAGGCTGCCAATACCGATAACACGTACCTTCTCACCATCAACACTGATGTGTATCCTCTGCACGATATTGCCGAAGATCGGGATCACGATGTTATCCCGAATCCCAGCTTCAACAGCGGTCAGCGGAAGAAGGGCTATGTCCCGCTTGGTTAGAAGTAGATAATCCGCTTTATGTGTTTTGAGAAACTCCAGAGCTTTTGTGAGATCCTCCCCCGTGAACACATACCTTGCCATGAGATATGTCCAATACTCCCGCTGTTGCTCGTCCACGATAGTTGCTCTATTTCCCAACAGATTGATCCAGCTGCCGAGCTCCCAATTAGCGGCTATTACGGCGTTTTCATCCGTATTCTCCCGGAGCCACCTTAAGGCTTCCTCGGCTCCCACCTCCTTGATAAGTGATATTGATGGAAGACCGTTCCTTAAGCTGAAGGCGTACCCCCCGAACGCTGGATGGAAAGATATGCTGTTGAAGGAGAGCACATACAATATCAAAGCCGTCAAACCGAGGTTTCGTAATATCGGATGACCTCCCCTTGCTGTATACCTTGTGATATAGAGCACGAGCAAAGCTGTTAATCCCGCCAACAGGATATAAATCATCAAAACGATAGATCGTCCCCCTATCCTATCACAGAACAGCGCGTAAATCTGCCATGAGATAGCGGCGGCTAAGAGAAGATAGAACAAGTTCTCCTTATCCCTTCGAACACATCTCTTAAACATCCACGTGATGGCATATCCCCCGAGGAGAGCGCTGGGGATAGCAAAGAGATATACGAACCGAACAGCGGCTCTGAGATATATGAGGGTGGATATACACCACACGATGAGAAAGATCTTAACCCATACGATTGGCGAAGAGGGGTTTCCTATCCTATGTTTATAGTGCGCGTGTATGAAACCCGCTAGTAAACCGAGCACTCCAATACCAACTGAGGCCCAGTATATGGTCAAGGTGAGGTTAGTTTCAACAAAATTAGCGCTCGACATCCCTGATGAAAGCCTGCTAAAGGCGATGCCGAATATAATTAGCTCAACCATCCCCATTGTCCATAATTGGTGAAGCTTCATCTCATAACATACATCCCAAACCATGAGGAGCAGTCCGATGGATATCAAAATCCAGAAAGCACCTGGCCATAACCCCCATCCGATCAGCCCCAGTTTCTGTAGCTCGCCTATGGTTTGAAACAGAGGGTTGGACCCGAAGGGGAAAATAGAGGTATAAACGAGGGCTTTAGAGACGTGGAAAAGCTTCGAACGGAATAACATTACCGAAACTGCTATCAAGAGGAACGACAGAAAACCTCCAACAGGCAAGCGACCGTGAAGAGAAAGTTTTTCTCTCAAACCGCCGATCCGCTGAGTGATGGAGATCATGATCGAAATCGAAAGGATGAGGAGCGGCAGGAAAACGGCTATCTGGACATAAGGTCGATCTGGGTGGTTATATACGCCGGGTTTCAAAAATATCAATCCAAGAGATATGGGCAGAGCCCATGATGCGAAGATCGCAGTTTCGCGATAACTGTATGATCTGTCAATAAGAAGCTTTATGAACTCAACAGCGGCGATTATAGCGATGAAAACGCCAACCCCCTGCCATGTGAGCCCCGTAAGCAACATAGTGATTGAGGAAAGAAGGGTGTAGCTCCATCGCATTTTAGTCCCGTCGCTTAAATGAGACAGCACATAGAAGAGGAATGAGGAGGTCGATACCATCAATACAAAGCTATCTCTGTCCGCAAACCCCGCTTTTGTTCTGGCCAGGAGATAAGGGATGAAGATCGTTATGTTAACAGATAGCAGAGCGGTGTGATCGTCGAAGAGGCGTTGTGCTAGGATATACACGATCAGGATCGTTAACATGAAGAAGATAACGGGCGATATGATGATGAATTGTTCAACCCGGAGGTTGATAGGTATTATGCTTACCAGTTTATACATCACAGCTATCACATAGGGGTATAAGGTCAAGTGTGAGGATGTTTTCTCGCCCAAAGGGGCGGAGCGCAGCATATCCACTTGAGGCATCCTGCCTTCCTCTACTATTCGCTTCGCTTGATAGGCGTATCTGACAGGATCCGTTCCTTCAAGTGATAAAACATCGAGTGAAGTGTTAATCAAACGTATGTAAATTCCTAGAAGGATATTGGCTATTAGGAGTGACGGTAAGACAATATACCTCCATCCAGACCTCATGATTTTACTTTGACTCGCTAAGGTATACATGCTTTACCGTTCTTCCGACGAAGAATTCCTTTGAAGATATACTCACCTTTGTGTCTACGATCAGATGAAGGGAATTATTTGAAGTGAACTCGCGCACTAATACTTGGCAGGGGAACTCAACTGATGTTGAATATCCCGAGATAGTTTCAAAGGAACAATCTTTGCTCTTCAATGATCGAATAACTCCTTTTGCAGCCTGAGTATCTATAAGTAACGGATCATCATAAGGTTGAGATAAGAGACGGTCCTCATGGAAGTTGAGAGGTGTATTGACGGATATATTCTTGTAGACCATTACATAAAACAAAACTATGATGGTGGTTATCATAAGAATGGAAACAAGCGGTTTAACCATGTTCCTTCTTCCAAGGATCGCCTTCTTAACTTAAGAATAAGGAGATGAAACCCATAACTTGAAGTTAGGGTTAAATTCCCCGCATTTAAGTATTCCTCCTTGTTTTTCGCATCTGTTGAGATGATGCCGTTTTCCGTCTTCTTGGGGTTAAGGTTATCCTCCTCATCCCCTGAGATGAGAGCACACAAGCAGATCTTATCTTTCAACAGGACCCGGAAATAACCTCTTAGAAAATCGCGATTGGGATTCAACCCCGCTACAGTTTTAGCTTGATTTTTCCCCATAACGTCCTCATCAACAGGAGTTGTTTCAGATCAACTCCTAAAGGAGCCCTCCAATCTATCCTGTAAGCCTCTTCCATTTCGTTCCCTGTCAACCTCATCTGATTCGTGCCATCCGGTTCCATCACATAGATGTGGTG
>QNBQ01000312.1 GCA_003645735.1 Candidatus Poribacteria bacterium | reverse complement strand
CTCCGGGGAGGACCGTCCTCCCGAAACCGGGGGCGACAGGGGAAACGGGACGCAGCATCCCTTAACACCTCGGCTGGATGGTAATATTGTGCCATATAGGGGGGGTGATGTCAAGCTGAACGCCGATCGGCTCAGCGCTTAAGCGGCAGATGGACGTTGAAGATGGAGAGAACCTCGTCGCCTATGTTCCTGATGTGGTGCTCCCCGCCCAGCGGGCAGTAGATCACATCCCCGGCCTCCACCTCGGCCTCGAACCCCCCGTCGAACACCACCAATCCCCTCCCGCTCAATATCATCCAGAGCTCCTCGTCCTCCTCGTGCCTGTGCATCTCCTTGGCCGGTTTTCCCGGCTCGACGTTAACGAGCGAGATGTGCATCCCCTCGAACCGGTTGATTATCGAGGAGACGGGTAGAACCTCGTAGGTGGCCTCCTTGGAGCCGGGTTTGGGCGAGAAGACCCTCACCCTGCTCCTCTCGAACCTCGAGAGGACGTCGTCGAGCGCCCTTTTGTTCATCTCGGCGCATCTGAGCGGATCGGGATGCTCCCAGACGTCGATCTGTATCCACCCCTCATACCCGGCCTGAACCAGCGTCGGTATGATCCTCTCCAGCTTAAGCTCCCCCTCGCCGAAGATCATATGTTTGGATGAGCCGGAGCTACCGGGAATATCGAGGGCGGTCCGGTCGTTGTCGGCGAGGTGGAGGTGGGATATCCTGCCGGCGAACCTGCGCATCCACCTGTAGGGCTCGCCTCCGCTCAACACGTTGAAGTGGGCCGTGTCGCACAGGACGCCGAAGGCGGGGGAGCCGACCCCCTCCACGACGGCGTAGGCGATCTCGAGCTTGTAGTCGATCTGAACCGGCTCGGGCTCGATGTGTATCCTGACCTCCTTCTCCTCGGCGTATGGGGCGACCTGCCGGAAGGTGTCGATCAGCCGATCGATTATCTCCTCGTCGGAGAGGCTTGGATCGCGCCCTCCCGGCCAAAATCCCACGAACTCGGCCCCCAGCGCGACGGCCAGGTCGATCTGCCGGCGGGCCATCTCGGCGTATCTCCTCCTGACCTCCGGGTTGGGATGGGCGCCGGGCAGGGGGACGTGTCCCTGAAGCCCCGCTATCCTCAGCCCGTATCGCTCATATCTTTCCTTCCACCTCCCGATATCCTCCCCCTCACCGGGGAAGGGGTCGAAGGCGTTGTGGATCTCGACCCCGTCGAACCCCAGCTCCCGCGCCCGGGAGAGCACCTCGTCGAGCGTGTAGCTGTATCCGTGCAACTTCCCCGAGATAAACCCGTTAAGCCCCAAGCAGGTCTTCCACATCCTCACCACCTCCCTTTCGGGAGCATCTTAACACACCAAGCTGGGGCTGTCAACAACATCGCCGTTTGTCCTCCGCTCGATAACCCCCCTCAGCCCCGTTAGAATCCTCCGGAGAGGGGATCTGGTTGGGATCGAGCTCGTCTTAATGGGTTCCGAGGCCCAGCGGGGTTTGACTCGCGCCCCGAGTTGTGGTAGAATTGCCCCTGAAAACCAGAGGAAGAGGTGTGATGGGGGATGAGAGAGGGCGGTTGGAGTTGGATCGTCATATACACCACCTCCGATGAGTGGATGGCCAGGCTGATAAAGGCGGCCATGGCCGCCCAGGGGATAAGGTGCAAGCTGGACAGATCCAGAAGGGGCGATTACATCGTGTCCGTCCCGGACGTCAAAGAGCTGGACGCGCTGGAGGTGCTCAACAGGGTCGAGATGGCCATATCCGAGCACGCTATGGAGCGTCTCCTGGAGAGGGAGGGCAGATCGGAGGAGATGAGGGGGTTCGTCAGGGAGAGGAGGGAGGAGCCGAGCCCCATCCCCAGGGCCGTCCCGACGGCGGTCGAGAAGGTCGTGATCGCCTCAAGGGAGGGCGTGGGGGAGATCGTCCACTACATCGACAGGGGCTACGAGCTGAGGGTCGGCCCCGAGCCTTACTACATGGTGGAGGAGTCGAGGTGGGCCGAGTTCACCGATTTCAGCGCCCAGAGACATGAGTTCTCGATCCTCCTGAGGACGGAATACCCCAGGCTTTACAAATGGCTGAAGCAGAACAAGCTGATGGGCGAGTTCATAAGGCTGGTCGAATCGACCTACAGGGACGTCCCCCCTCCCCGCCCGAGGAGGGAGTCGAACCTGACGCTGAAACAGAAGCTCATCATATGGGCCGTTGTCATAGCAGGGGCCGTCGGCGCCTTCATCGCCCTGATGATAGCCCTCTCCGGCTGATCACCTCAGCACCGCAAGCAGGCCCGTCCGGCTCACGGCCTTGTCCCCATCCCTGACCTTCAACCTGTAGATGTAAACGCCGTTGGGCAGGTCGAGCCGGACGTCCAGCTCGTTCCCGCCCCTGGACGCCTCCAAACCCCTGAACCTTCTGACAAGCCTCCCCGAGGTCGTGTATATGGCCAGCTCCGCCTCCTCCGCCTCCCTCGAGAGCCTCCAGATGAAGGTCGTCCTGCCGTCGCACGGGTTGGGGACGTTGAGAAGCTCGGTTATCTCAAGCTCCTCCGGCTCCTCCCCCCGCGCCACAAGCTCCGTCAGGCCCATCTCCTTAAGCCTCTTGTGATCCAGCTCCCCGAGGAACTCCTTCTCCTCGGCCAAAAGCTCCAACAGCGACTCCCTGCAGGTCTCGTCCGAATAGCCGAAGACGGGGACGAAGCTCGTTATCAAGGCGATCTCGGCCGCCATGGCCCCGCAGGCGCGGAACGCCAGCTTTATCCTCCCGTCTATGAGCTCGGGCGGCGCCGACTCCCATGAGAGCTTGACCGCCTCGGCCAGCCTGAGCCTCGACCCGAAAAAGCCCCTCCAGAACCTGGCCATGTGGAACAGATCCTCCAGATCGGCGTCGCCCCTCTCGGCCAGCCTCCGCCCCAGCGAGATCTCGTCCTCGGCCCGCTCGATCATGACCAGCACCTCGCTGAGCCTTCTCACGGCGCGGGAGGCCAGGTCGAGCCTCGGGATCGAGACGAGATCCCTCAGCGCCTCCTCCCCCAACAGATCCCAAAGCCTCGTGGCGAACCCCTCCGATCCCCTCCCGTAGCCGCCCGTGATGGAGCGGATGTAGCAGAAATCGCTGAAGAAGCTCGAAAGGCCGAACTCCATCGCCCTCAGCCCGTCCAGGATATGCGCCGCCGCCTCCGGGCCGTATCGGAGGGAGAGGCGGTTGAGGATGAGCGATCGGTAATCGAGCCAGGGCGACCAGTTCAGCGCGGCGCTGACGATCCTGTCCAGCCTCCCCAGCCCCACCCCTCCCTGGAGCGAGAAGCCGCCCAGCTTCCCTTTAAGCCCCTCCGCGTATCTCCTCAACCCCATCGCGAACAGATCGGCCTCCAACATCCAAAGCGGCATGACCTCCTCGACCTCGTGCGATATGATGACCAGGGGCTTGTCCGGCCCGAACCTCATCGCCAGCCGCGGGGGGATGGCCGGGTCGTCAGTCGGCTCCCCGTCAACCCCCCATTTCTTGAGGACGATCGTCCCAGACGGCAGCTTCTTGAGGTAAGCCCCATCGGGATCCTTGAGCCATCCGGAGCCGTAGCCCGAGATGCAGAACTTGATGTCGGGCCTGGCCGACCTGGCGCTCTCCATCAGCTCGAATATCAAGCCCCACACAAGCTCCCGCTCCCTCCCCTCCCACCCCGGCGG
>QNBQ01000311.1 GCA_003645735.1 Candidatus Poribacteria bacterium | reverse complement strand
GGATCGCCCTCGACAGCGGAGGCAGCTCCCTCTCCCTCCGGTAGAGCAGGATAGAAGACGCGATGGTGAGGGCCATCAGAAGCGCCGCTGCAGCGATCGATGAGCCGCCTCCCAGAAGCTCGAACCGAAACTTCAAGCCCATCACCTCAATCTCTATTATAGCACACCCTCGGTTTCCCAAAAAGCCTCATCTGAACCAGAAATCGAACTTCCACTCCTCATTTTCACGAACCACTTTGAGCAGAGCTAATCCTATCCGTTTAGGCACAGGTGCCCATTTCAGCCTTACTTTAAACTCGTCCTCCTTGATGGCGAAGATGTCGATCAGCTCTACGCGGGATACGCTGCCTTCTCCAATCGCCCTTCTCATCCTAGTCCTTCTCTCCTCGAGAAATCTCTCGGTAAAACATCCCTCCACCTCGGATATATCCCCCTTCGCTAACCCTCTGCTCAGCCTCCTCACGAGCCTCTCGGCTATCCTCAAGGCCCATCTCTCGCGGGGTGTCAGTTTCCTTTCCGTCACCTTGCCCATGACGAAGTTCAACCCCTCAAAAACCTCCCCTGCTTTGACCTCCACCTCCTTGGACACCTCCACATCCCCCTTGATCATCGTCACCATGTAGACCGTCCCCCTGACCGTGAATTCATACCGTCCATCCCCATCGGTGAGAATGGTCGTTCCAAATCCGCCGGCGTCCCTCGTTTGACATCTCATCTCCAGCTTCGCATAGCTGAGGGGAGTTTTGCCATCAGCCTTGAAGATACGCCCTTTTATCCTCGTTGCGAGCCTGAGTTTGAGCTTGATTCCTCCTACCGTTTCTCCGCTTTTCACCGAGACGAACCTAAGCCCGAACGGCTTGCCACATTTCAACCGCGGGTCTTCGACCACGAAATCCACATATCTGCCCTCCGGGACGTCCTCGAAGGTGAAGGTTCCGTCCGGTCGGCTGATCGTCTCGATCGGTATCCTGTAGGGGTAATACGGATCACTTATCATGACGAGCCGGACGCCTCCGGCGGGCCTGCCGTCGGGGCCAATGACGATCCCCGATACCTTCCCAGTCGGCCTGAGCGGCTTGATGTCAACCCCGCCGGTTTCACGCCCCCTGACGATCACAAACTCCCCCACCTCGACCGGTTCGAACCCCTCGACCCTGGCTATGATCTTGCACCCCACCTCTTCGGCGAAGTTGCCCAAAACTTCCCAATGAAACTCCGATATCTGACCGGGATGCGGGACATCGATGTCATACGTTTCAAAATGCCGGCTGGTCAGGACGAAACGGTAGCTCCCGTCGGGATCGGTGTAGCAATACCCGCGGCCTAAGGAACCTCCCGAGGGCAGGAGAACCTCGATGAACAGCCTCCTCGGATGATCCTCCACGCCTATCACCTTCCCGGATATGCTGGCCGCGGGGCGGAGGATGAAATCCCTCCTCAAAACCGAACCCTCCCTGAGCTTCGGATCGATGTCGATGCCGACCGTCTCCATGCCGGGATAGGCGATGTAAAGCCTGTTGGGAACCCAACCCTCACACGACGGCGGGACGACGATCTCATACCTCCCGCCTTTATCCGTCCTGACGGGATCGGATCGATCAAACCCTCGCGAGCCGCCCCGATACCTCCTCCAATACACGAAAGCCCCCTCAAACGGCGTCTTCCCGTCCTCCCGATAGACCGTCCCCGTAACGGTCACCCCTTTCTCCGGGGGGATGGCGGCCCTCGGAGCGGGGGATACCTCGCCCAGGGAGACATCGGACAGCCTCACCGCGGATATGCCCGCGATAGCCGCCCCTCCGATGAGAAAGATGCATACCCCCGCCCCTAAGGTCAGGCCGGTCGATAAGTCCCTCTCCGCATCGAGCACCATCTCCACCCTCCTACCCAACCGGCTCCCCTCAGCCATTGCCGGCGAAAGCTTTCCGCTCAACCCCGTTTGGGCCGCGAGGAGATCGATCAGCAGCCGGGCGTAATTCGCCCTCTCGCCCGTCAGCTTCACCACCCAACCGTCGCATATCTGCTCACACGCCTCCCTCATCCTCTCCCCGGCGATCCGATAAAGCGGGTGGAAGAATAACGCCGCCCTTAGGAAACGGTAAAGTAAGTTGATCTGATAATCCCCTCGCTTCAGATGGGCCAGCTCGTGGATCAGCGCCATCCTCGCCTCGCCACCGCTCATGGAGGGCGGGAGCAGGATGAAAGGCCGAAGCCAACCGAACACAACCGGAATTGCCAGCTCGTCGGATATGAGCAGCTCCACCCTCCTCCTCAGCCCCATCTCGCCGCTCAAACTTGAGAGCAGCTCGTAAAGCCCCTCATCGGCCCTCCTCGAACGCGAGATGAGCCGGCGCAGCCTCAACCATCCCGCGATGATGGACGCCGTGCTGACAAGGAAACCGACCCCCCAGATGAGGCAGAGCAAGTGGGTTAAACCGAACGGAAATGACGAGGATGGCCCCTCGTGGGCAGCCGCGCGTCCCCCGCTCGCTTCGTTGGCCTGCATCACAGCGGGGGACTCCGCCCCGCTTGAAAGCGCAGCGTGATCGATCCCAACAGGGGTATCCGTTGACGCCTCATCCGCATCCCGTCCGACGATCGACAGGCCGGGCATCGCGAGGTTCAACGGCGTCAGGAGAAGGGGGGCGAGTATGACGAGGAGCCACAGGTGATACCTGACGGAGGGCGAGCGGATGCGGAGCAGGTGGATGGCGGCCCATATCAGCCCGAAAAGCAGAGCTAACTGGATCGAGATGTTGCCCAGCAGACGGAGAAACGCCCCGATCATGACCCTCCCCTCCTCCGCGCCTCGGCTATCCTGCGTTTGAGCTGATCTAGCTCCTCCTCGGAGATATCCTCCACCTCCGCCAGGGCCATCAGAAGCTTTTCAACGGAGCCTTCGAAAAGCCTGTCGAGCAGATCCCTCAACATCCCCTTCGAGACCTCCTCCTCCCCCACGAGCGGCCTGTAGACGTAACTTCTGCCGACGACCCTGTGGGCCAGGAATCCCTTCTCCTCTAGCTTCCTCATGATGGACGCGACGCTTGTATAGGCAAGCCCCCTCCTCCGATACAACACCTCCCACACATCCCTGACGGTGGCCTCCCCCTTCCCCCAGATGATCTTCATCACCTCAAGCTCCGCCCTGTGCAGCGTCGGCCTTTTACCCATGTCCCATACCTCCCGATCGGGATTTACTGCCGCAATAGTATTACCGGAGCAATACTATTGTATCAGGGAATCTGAGGCGGATCAAGGGGTGGATGGGGCGGGCGTCTTGAGGTTAAAATTTATCCCGCCGGCGCCGATTGGCCCGCGGCAGTCGGGAAAACTCCTAGGAGGGATGGAGGATGCTGTTGAAGGGCAAAAGAGGTGTGATATTCGGCGTGGCGAACGAGAGGAGCATAGCCTGGGCTATAGCCAAAGCCGCCGACAGGGAGGGGGCACGGCTGTGCATAACCTACCAAAACGAGGAGATCGGAAAAAGGGTGAAGGAGATATCGAGGGAGCTTAAGGGGGAACCGGTGCTGGCACGGTGCGATGTGACGGTCGACGAGGAGATAGAGGCCGTTTACCGGAGGCTTGAGGAGGAGTTCGGCTCGCTTGACTTCATCGTCCACAGCGTAGCTTACGCCCGCAGGGAGGAGCTGGGCGGTCGGTTCGTCGAGACGTCGAGGGAGGGGTTCAGGGTCGC
>QNBQ01000310.1 GCA_003645735.1 Candidatus Poribacteria bacterium | reverse complement strand
TCGACCGTCAACAACTTCTTCGTGCTCTGGAGCGTCAGGGACTCCCTGAGCTTCAGGCGGATCTACCCCCTCCTGATCGGGGCGGCCTTCGGCATACCCGTGGGGGTTTATCTGCTCAAGGCGTTGGACGCTGTCCTGATAAAACGGGGCTTAGGGGCGGTTCTGATCCTCTTCTCAAGCTACTCCCTCCTCAAAAGGGGCGAGGCGGGCATTAAGATCGGGAGGGTGTGGGCCTTGCCGGCGGGGGTTGTGAGCGGCGTGTTGAACGGGCTCATAAACATGGGCGGGCCGCCCGTGATCATCTACACCTATCACAAGGGGTGGGATAAACGCTCCGTGAAGGCGGCCCTAACGCTCTATTTCACCGTCATGTCGCTTTACAAGATCCCGGTTCTTACGGGGATGGGGCTGGTGACTTGGAGGGCGGTGAAGCTGATGCTATTGCTCATACCAATCATCTTCGCCGGCGCCCTCATAGGCTTCACCCTGTTCGAAAGGGTGAACAGAGAGACGATGAGGAGGATCACCTATTCGCTGCTTTTGGGGCTTGGAATCACGCTTCTCTTCAGGTGAGGAGGAACTCCCTCAGCCGGGAGCTGTGGGAGGGGTGCCTCAGCCTGTTCAAAGCCCTCGTCTCTATCTGTCTGACCCGCTCCCTGGAGATGTTCAGCTTCCTGCCGACCTCCTGGAGGCTGTGCGGCTTGCCGTCCTCGAAGCCGTATCTCATCCTCAAAATCCTCCGCTCCCTTTCCGGCAGGGAGTTCAAAGCCCGCTCGACCTCCTCCCTCATCAGCTTCCTCTCGACCTCCTCCTCCGGCGTCTCCCTCGTGTCGGGGAGGAAATCTATGGCGCGCGACTCCTCCTCATCGGAGATGAAATCGTCCAGGGAGGCCACTCCCTGGGAGAGCCTCAGGGCTTTCTCCACCTTCTCCTTCGACAGCCCCGTGATCCGCGCCAGCTCCTCGACGGTGGGCTTCCGGGAGTTCTCGACCGTGAACTCCTCGGCCGCCTTGACGACCCTCCTGACCATATCGTGCAGGTAAACGGGGAGGCGGACGGTTCGGCTGTGGTTGGCGATGGCGTAGCCTATGGCCTGCTGTATCCAGATGGAGGCATATGAGCTGAACTTCGCCCCCTTCCGCCAGTCGAACCTATCGACGGCCATCATCAGCCCGGCGTTGCCCTCCTGGATCAGATCCAGGAGCGGCAACCCCTTGTCCCTGTAATACCTCCTCGCGATGAAGAGGGGGAGCCTCAAATTTCCCTTTATGATCTCCTCCCTGGCCGCGTTGGCTTCCTCCTCAAGCTCCCTGACCCTCTCGGCGGCTTTGAGCAGCCTCTCCCTCTCGGGGCCGTCGGGGACTGATCGGGCCAGCTCCTCGATATCCCTCCAACCCTCCAACCTCCTCCCCGGATGCTCCCTCCTCAACGCCCTGAGTATCCTCCTGATCCCCCTCTTGGCCCTGTCCATCCGTTTGAAAAGCTCCAGCTCCCTGTCCTTGGGCAGAACCGGTATCTTGCTGATCTCCTGCATATACGTCAGGAGCAGATCGTCGTCCGAATCGAGGGGGTGATCCTCGGCGAGCGATTCATCCGAGGCGGCAAACCTGAGCTTCAGTTCGGCCATCGCCGACCTCCCGGGGAGCGGGGGTTTGAACCGCTGAGATTTGAAGGCAAGAAGCATGCCACGGCCAAACCCCTTTCCCCTCCCAGGACTCCCCCGATGGACAACGGCCCGTCGAACGGGGCGGGATGAAAGGCGGGTAAACCGAGGTTTACAGGGTGTAAACTTGAGTTTACACCTCTTTTCGGAGCTTAAGCTTTTTGATCTTCTTGTGGAGCTGCTGGCGGGTTATGCCAAGCTTTTTGGCGGTGAGGGAGATGTTCCAGTTGTTCTCGCGGAGCTTTCTGAGGATGAAGAGCCGTTCGAACCTCTCCTGGGCCTCTTTGAGGCTGTCGATGGACAGAAGCTCCTCGAGGGGCGAGAGGCTTCGCCTCTCGATCTCCCTCAGCTCCGCGGGGAGATCGTCGGGGGTTATGATCGTCCCCCGGCAGGTCGATATGGCGTATTTGACGGCGTTTTCAAGCTCCCTGACGTTGCCCGGCCAGGAGTGCCTCATGAATATCCCCATGACCTCCTCCGAGAAACCCTCCACCTCCTCCCTTCCAAGCCTGCGCCGGTATTTCTTGAGGAAATGCTCCGCCAGGAGGGGGATGTCCTCCCTGCGCTCCCTGAGCGGCGGCAGGGTTATGGCCGCCCCGCTCAGCCGGTAATAAAGATCGCTTCTGAACTCGCCCCTTTCGACCGCCTCTTTGAGGTTTTTGTTGGTCGCGGCGATGATCCTGACGTCCACCTTGACGGTTTCGCCGCCGACCCTTTGGATCTCCTTGAAATCTATTGCCCTCAACAGCTTCGGCTGCAGATCCAGCCCCAGCTCGCCTATCTCGTCCAGGAAAAGCGTCCCCCCCTGCGCCTGCATGAAGAAGCCCGGCCTGGCCTCCACTCCAGTCGCCACCCTCCTGCCTATCCCGAAAAGCTCCGCCTCCATCAGCTCTGAGGGGATGGCGCTGACGTTCACGGGCACGAACGGCCCCCTCCTCCTGGGGCTGTATCTGTGGATCATCCTCGCCACAAGCTCCTTGCCCGTTCCGCTCTCCCCTTGGATGAGGACGGTGACGTCCGACCTGGCCAGCCTGCCTATCTCCTTCATCACCTCGATCATCTTCGGGCTTGACCCGATGATCTCATATTCCTCCTCCGTCTCGACAGCCTCCTCCCTCGCCCTTCTCCTCCTCTCCCTCGACTCAAGAGCCCTCTTGATGAGGCTCACCAAGTTGGAGTAATCGATCGGCTTGACGATGTAATCGAAGGCGCCCATCCGGGTGGCCTCCAGGGCCGTTTTGGTGGAGCTGTGGCCGGTGATGACTATCACCTCGGGGGGGTCATCCGACTCCAGCGCCCTCTCCATCACCCTCAGCCCCCCCTCCTTATCGACGACGCCCGACCTGTCGGGGAGCCACAGGTCGGAGATTATCAGATCGAAGCCCTTATCCGCCATTTGAAGCGCCGTGTCCCTGTCGTGTGCGAACTCCACCTCCGCCTCGACGTCCTCCTCCATCATCAGGTGCATCTTTATGTAGCGGCAGACGTCCACGTCGTCCTCAACTATGAGTATCCTCCCCCGAACCATCTCCTCCCTCCTCCACCGCCAGAAGCGGGAGCATGATGGTGAAGGTGCTCCCGACGCCTTCCTTGCTTTCGACCTTGATCTCCCCCTGGTGTAGCGAGACGATGTTCTTGACGTTGGCCAGCCCCAGCCCCAGCCCCCTCGGCTTTGTGGTGAAGAACGGCTCGAAGATCCGTTTCAGCACATCCTTCGGCATGCCGCAGCCGGTGTCCTTGAAGGAGATCTCCACGTAGCTCCTCCCCTTCTCCTCCCTGTATCCCGCCGATATCAGCAGCGTCCCCCCCTCCGGCATCGCCTGACAGGCGTTCCTTATCAGGTTCACGAAGGCTATCCTCAGCTTGTCCTTATCGGCGCTTATGAGCGGGAGACTGGGGTCGACCTCCACGAACGTCTCCACGCCGTTTTTGTCGATCTCCTCCTTACAGATCTCAAGGGCCGACCTTATCAGCTCCCCCAGCTCCACGGGCTGCGTCCTGAGGCTGGCCTCCTGGAAGAAGCTCAGCTCGTT
>QNBQ01000309.1 GCA_003645735.1 Candidatus Poribacteria bacterium | reverse complement strand
GTGATGGGGGATGAAGGGGGAGAAGTTCGTCCCGGCTTACAAGAAGCTTTCGGATAAGGAGTTCAAGGATAAGATAGAACAAGCCAGAAGCCTGCTCGAAAGCTGCAGGCTGTGCCCCAGGAAGTGCGGGGTCAACAGGTTGGCGGGCGAGACAGGGGCGTGTCGATCGGGCGCCCAGCTCAAAATCTCCAGCGCCGGCCCCCATTTCGGGGAGGAGCCGGAGCTTGTCGGCATTGGTGGGTCGGGGACGATCTTCATGACCAACTGTAACCTCAGATGCGTCTTCTGCCAGAACTTCGAGATAAGCCAGCTCGGGGAGGGCTACGAGTGCTCGGTCGAGTCGGCCGCGAAGATCATGCTCGCCCTCCAGGAGAGGGGATGTCACAACATCAACTTGGTCACCCCCACCCACTTCATGCCCCAGCTCTTGGAGGCGATCTATCTGGCCTCCAAGCAGGGGCTGGAGCTGCCGATAGTTTACAACTGCGGGGGTTATGAGAGCGTTGAGGCGCTCAAGATCCTCGACGGCGTGATAGACATCTACATGCCCGATTTCAAATACGGCGACAACCTGGCTGGCGCCAGATACTCCGGCGTCCCGGACTACTTCGACAGGGCGAAAGAAGCGATCAAGGAGATGCACAGGCAGGTGGGGGATCTGGAGGTGGACGAGTTCGGGATCGCCAAGAGGGGGCTTATAATCAGACATCTGGTGCTGCCCAACGATATAGCCAACACCGAAAAAGTTCTGAAGTTCATCGCCGAGGAGATCTCCCCCAACTCATACGTCAACGTCATGGATCAATACAGGCCGACCTTCAGGGCGTATCTCTACCCGGAGATAAACCGGAGGATAACCAGGGACGAATATTACAAGGCGCTCATGATAGCCGACAGGCTCCTTCAGAGGAGACCACATCGGCGAGGGCTTTGACGACGGCGGGGTCAAACCTAGACCCGGCCTCCCTCTCCAGGATCGAGATCGCTTCCCGGGGGCGGTAGGCTGGCCTATAGGCGCGCGGCGAGGTCAAAGCCGCGAACGCCTCGGCCGCGGCGATGATCCTCGCCTCGATCGAAAGCTCCGATCCCCTGAGGCCGAAACGTTCGTGGTGCTTCGTCGCCGGCTCGGCGTAGGGCCTTAGGAACCTGACGCCCTCGAATATCCCCTTCAGCAGCTCCGACCGCCGCCTCAACGCTTCCCTCTCCTCCTCCCCCAAAGGGCCCTTCTTCTCCACGATCTCGTCCATCCCGATCTCCCCCAGCTCCCTTATGAAACCCAGTTCCCTCAGGAAGCTCACCTTTTCGGGGGGGAGCGAGAGCCTTTCGGCTACCCCGGCGGCGTAATGGGCCACCCTGCGGGAATATCCCTTGAAATACGGCGTCCTCTCCTCTAACGCATCGCATATCTCGGCCAACCCCTCCGCAAACCTGGATTTCTTATCGGTCAGGGCTGAGGCGATCGCCGAAGCGCATCTCTGGACGATGCGGGATTCGCTTTCGGAGAAGGGTCTCCCGTCCGATCTGTCGGTCAGGTTTATGACTCCGATCCTCTGACCGTTTTTGAGGATGGGGGCGCAGATGAAGGAGCCGGTTTTGTATCCCCTCTCCCCTTGAGCCGGGCCGTCGGTCGCCAGGACGGTCTTCCCCTTGAGGAGGGCTCCGCCGGCGATCCCCTCCCCGAGCCTCACCTTCACCCTCCTGCGCACCTCCTCGGGTATGTTCCTCACGGCCTCGAACTTCAGGAGGTTGTCCCTGGGGTCGAGGATCATGAGCGAGGCCCTCTCAGCCTTGAGGGCGTGGGAGAGCATCGTCAGCGACAGCCACAGAAACTCATGTCTGAGGGAGTCCCAGGGGTTCGAACGGGCGTATCCCAGGGAGGGTTTCACGCCGAGGAGGGGGATCAGGCTGCGGATGTCCGGTTTGGAAGCCGCTCGGATCACATCCCCGCCCTCCCTTTTCCCCTCCTCAACGGCCTCGCGGGCCATCGCCACGAGCGTCTCGGGATGATCGGCGTCCTCCGGACAGGAGGCCACCCCTATCGTCGCGCTCAACCCTAAACGACGGATCCTCTCTTTCAACCTCTCCGCTGCTTTTAACGCGTTCGTCTTGCTCGCCCTCGTGAGCAGGACGATGAACTCATCGCCGCCCGCCCTGCAGGTCAGATCCTCGGCCCGCACCCCTGATCTTATGGCCGAGCCGATCTCCCTCAGGAGGAGATCGCCCTCCCTGTATCCCCGCTCGGCGTTGATCCTCTCAAACCCGTCCAGATCGATGTAGAGGATGGAGAGCGGGGTTTTAAACCGCCTGGAGCGGCTCAGCTCCCTTTCGAGACGGGCTATGAAGGGGCCGTAGCGCGGGAGGCCGGTTAGCGGATCGATCCCCTCGGGGGCCGCCGTGAGCTTGAAGTGAAGCAACACGTTGCCGACCTTTCCGGCTAACAGCTTCAGCAGATGGACATCGTCCTCGCCGAATCGATTAGGCTCGAAGGAGCCTATCTGTATCACCCCGAGCGTTATCCCCTCGGCCCGGATCGGGACGGCGAGGACGGATCTGACGTCGGCGCCGAAGGGGTAGATATCCTCCGCCTTCCCCGATCGGCTCAGATCGGGTATGTAGATGTGATCCGCCGAGATGGCCTTCCAGGCGAGGCTCCCCTCCAGATCCCTCTCCGCCGTCGCGCCCCTGAGCCCTTCGGCCCAGGCCAGTGAGAGCCTCCCGCCTTCAAGCTTGAAAACGGCGCACAGATCATGTGGGACGATCCGTTTTATCAGGTGGGGCAACATGGGGTAAAGGCCCGCCTCATCCCCCCTGGGGAGCAGTATCGATTCCATCTCGAACAGGAAGACCAGCTCGGCGGGCCTCCTCTCCCAAAGCCCGCGGCTCAACGCGCTCATGTCCGCTTTCCCTGAAGAGGGGTCGTCGGGAGGGTTAGCAAGAGCCGTTCCGTTTCGTCGAATCGTCGACCCACCTCAGATAATCCGGGTTTCCCCCCTCGACCGGCAGGAACAGCACCTCGGGCACCTCGTAGCTGTGAAGCTCTTTTACCAACGAGATGATCTCCTGTGTAAGCTCCTTCCTGGTTTTGGCGATGATAAGAACCTCATCGTCCTCCTCTATCTTGCCCTCCCACCAGTAGAGCGAGCGGATGTGGGGGATGAGGTTGACGCAGGCGACCAGCTTTCCGTTCAACAGCTCCTTGGCCAGCCTCTCCCCCTCCTCGATCGAGGGAGCTGTGGAGAGCATGACCAGGTATTCGGCCATGGTCGATCTCAGGACTCGGCCTCCCTCTCCTTCTCCAGCTCCTGCCTCGTCTGCTTGAAGGCCTCCTTGCCGGCCTCGACCGCCGCTTTGACCGCGGTTTTCGCCTCCTCGACCGTCCCGGTTATCTTCTCCTTGACCTCCTCCACCTTATCGAGCGTCTTCTCCCTGATCTCCTCCGCCGTCTCCTTTATCCTCCTTCTGGCCTCCCTGCCGGAGACCGGGGCGAAGAGGAAGGTCAGCGCCGCGCCGACAACCCCCCCGGCCAAAAAGGCCAGGAATATGGCCAAACCTCCCCCTCTCCTCTCCTCCATAGCTCATTCACCTCCTCGGCCCTCTTTTATCTTCGAAAGCCCTTTCGCCAGGGCCGAGGAGGTGAATGAGCTATGGAGGAGAGGAGAGGGGGAGGTTTGGCCATATTCCTGGCCTTTTTGGCCGGGGG
>QNBQ01000308.1 GCA_003645735.1 Candidatus Poribacteria bacterium | reverse complement strand
TGTATCGCCTGAAAGCCCTCTCCATCTCGGCGGCCAGCTCGGCGTATCGCTTGACGAATTTGGGCTTGAACTTTTCGAACAGGCCCAACATATCGTGGCAGACCAGCACCTGTCCGTCGCAGCCCGGCCCGGCCCCTATCCCTATGGTGGGGATATCGAGCGAGGAGGTTATCTCGGCGGCCAGGCCCATGGGGATGCACTCCAAGACGATCGAGAAACAGCCCGCCTCCTGAAGCGCCAGCGCGTCCTCCTTGAGCTTCCTGGCCGACTCCTCATCCCTCCCCTGAACGGCGAACCTCTCGGCCGTCTGGGGCGTTAAGCCGATGTGGCCCATGACCGGTATCCCCTCCCCCACAAGCGCCCTGACGACGTCTATCACCCTCCCCTCAACTTTCACCGCGTCGGCTCCGGCCTCTAAGAACCTCCGGGCGTTTTCCAACGCCTGTTCGGGCGTCTCATACGACCTATACGGCATATCCCCGACGATGAGCGCCCTTTCGACGCCGTTGGCCACGGCCCTGGTGTGGTGAAGCATGTCCTCCATCGTCACCTTCCTGGTCGTGTCGTAGCCGAAGAAGACCATCGCCAGCGAGTCGCCCACGAGTATCATGTCGATCCCGCACCTGTCCATGATGGAGGCGGTGATGTAATCGTAGGCGGTCAGCATCGCGATCCTCTCGCCCCGCCTCTTCATCTCGATGATGTCCTCGACCCTCCTCTTCAACCCCGATCCACCTCCCCGGATTTCCCCGTCAGCCTCCAGACGGTCGGCATGCAGAGGGCTATGAGGCCGATTTTGATCAGATCGCCCGGTATGAACGGTATAAGCCCCGCCGCGAGCAGCGATCCCTTCGGGACGAACCTGGAAAGCCAAAGCAGCCCCGGCAGGTAAATGAGCAGCTCGCCGATCCCCATGGCGGCGAGACATCTCAGGTAGCTCCTATCCCATCCCCTCCAGGCCAGCCGACCGACGACGTGTGAGGCCAGCAGGAACCCCACCAGATACCCCCCCGTCGGCCCCAGGAGGTATGAAAGACCTCCGCCCATGCTGAATATCGGCAGGCCCGAGAGGCCCATCGCCAGGTAAAGCGCCGTGCTCGCCAGCCCCAGATAGGGCCCGAGCGCGAGGCCCGAAAGCAGCACCGCGAAGGTTTGAAACGTTATCGGGACGGGGGTGAAGGGGAGGGGTATCCTAGCCTTGGCGCACAGGGCCGTCAGGACGGCGAAGGACAGGACGGCTACAGCTTTGCGCCACGGCAGATCCAGGCTCCATATAAGCTCCAAAACCGTCAAACTCCTCTCCCTTCCCCTCATGCTCACCCCTCCACCACCTTGACGAGCACCCTCCTGGTTCTGGGGCCGTCGAACTCGCAGAAGAAGATCCCCTGCCACGTCCCCAGGACGAGGTCGCCTCCCTCCACGAGTATCACCTCCGAGGCGCCCACCAGGGTCGACTTTATATGCGCCGGGGCGTTGCCCTCCAGGTGGGAGTATCGGGCGGCTTGGGGGACGAGCCTGTCCAGCGCGTCGATTATATCCCTCACGACGCTGGGATCGGCGTTCTCGTTTATGGTCACGGCGGCGGTCGTGTGGGGGGCGTAAACGTAACAGACCCCCTCCCTCACCCCGCTTTTCCGGACGATCTCCCTCACCTGCTGGGTGATGTCGACGAACTCAACCTTCGATTTCGTCCTGATCGTGAGCGTGTGGATCATCCCTCCATGCACTCCCTGAGGTATTTGACGGTTTTCGGGAGCTCCTCGAACGGATCGCCCGGCACGCCGCACTCAAGCGCCATATACCCGTCGAAGCCGACCTCCTTCAGCGCCTTGAAGCCCGATTTGAAATCGGTGTGCCCGTGTCCCGGCAACAGCCTCGTGCTGTCGGCTAGATGCACGTGCTTGATGTATTCGCCCGCCTCGCGGATGCTGTCCGCTATGACCGGCTCCTCGATGTTCATGTGGAAGAAATCGGCCATTATCCTGACATATGGCTTGTCCACGGCCTTGCAGATCTCAACCGCGTCGCGCAGCCTCCTGAGGAAGTGGGTCTCGTATCTGTTGAGCGGCTCCAGGAGTATGTAGGCGCCCACCTCTGCGGCGTAGTCCCCCAGCTCCTTCAGCTGCAGTATGAGCAGCTCCCTTTCCAGCTCGATCGCCGATTTATAGGGCGACAGATCCGGTATCCTGGGCCCGCCGAATATAGGCACGACGATCAGCCCCACGGCGCCGATGTCCGCCGCCGCCTTAAGCAGCTTTTTGATGTCGTTCATCGCCCTCTCCCGCTCCGACCTGTTGGGGTCGAGCAGGCAGCCGCCGAACCCGGCGCAGATCGTGCTGGGCTTGACCTCGTGGTTTTCGGTCGCCTTGATTATCTCCTCGACCCTGTTCTCTATCCCGCCGCCCCAAAACTCTATGCCCTGAAACCCGAACTTGGCGGCGTTGTCAAGCTTCTCCTTCAGATCCCTCCCCGGTATCAATCCCTCCTGTGCTGCCAGCTTCATTTTCTCCCTCCGTCTTTTGTGGTGTGTAAAACGTCAGGCCGGTATCCCCATATCTCTCGCGCCTGAAGGCGCGGAGCGGGTCGA
Organism: Candidatus Poribacteria bacterium; assembly: GCA_003645735.1. Lineage (GTDB taxonomy): Bacteria > Poribacteria > WGA-4E > B28-G17 > B28-G17 > B28-G17. The sequence continues at coordinate 1,121 of QNBQ01000308.1, read as the reverse complement.
TCCTATCGGGAGGGGGCTGTCTGAAGGGGTGCTCCGCTATGACCATCCCCCCCTCCCTGATCAGATCCATACCCGCCAGCTTCGTCAGGGTTTTCTCAAGCAGGGGCGACCCGTATGGCGGGTCGATGAAGATGATGTCGAACTTCAACCCCATCCCCTCTATGACGCTCAACGCCCTCAGCGCGTCCATCTCCAAGATCTTGACCGATTCACCTTTCGGGTCGACGCCGCAGGCCCTCAGGTTCTCCACCAGCGCCCTGACGCATCTCCTGCTCCTCTCGACGAACATCACGAAGTCCGCCCCCCTGCTCATCGCCTCTATCCCCACCGTCCCGGCCCCGGCGAAGAGATCCAGAAAGCTGCACCCCTCGACCCTGTATCCCAGTATCGAGAAAAGCGATCCCCTGACCCTATCGGAGGTGTGCCTCACATTCCCCCCCTTGACCGGCGTGAGCGATCTCCCCTTGAACCTCCCGGCGATGACGCGCATCGGACATCCTCACCTCCTTCATCTGGAGAAGGCCTTCCTGATGGAGGAGATGTTGCCGGCGATATCGACCACCTTAACGGAGATCGTGTGCTCGCCCGGGCTCAGGCCCTTCAGCGTTATCGTGAAGCTCTCCTCCTTGGAGTCGAAGAGCTGATCGTCGGGGAACATCACCTGCCACTCCTTGTTGTCGAGCGAATAGGAGGCCGATTTCAGTATGGAGGTGGGGTCGGACGCTTTGAAGGTGATCCTGACGCCGTCCCCCTGGGGGAGAGGTTCGACCTTCAGCTCGGATATCCTCGGCTGGCTGTTGTCGACGAGGAACGGGTCGCTTATCTTCTCGACCGCCTTAGCCATCCCCTCCGGGTTCGATCTCTCATCGGTGGCGACCACCTTCACGTGATACCATCCATCCGGCAGGGCGGTGGAGTCGAGCTTATAAGAGCTTTCCTCCAGCTTCTCCTTGAGCAGCCTCCAGTTTTTCTCATTGACCCCCTTGATCCAGACAGAGAAGATCAATTTGTCGCCGTTGGGATCTTTCGCCTGCCACTTTATCGTTCTGACGTTCTTTTTACCCTCGCCGGGCCCTTTCCCGCCGGGGCCTTCCCTCCCGAGCTGCGGCCCGCCCTTTCTC
>QNBQ01000307.1 GCA_003645735.1 Candidatus Poribacteria bacterium | reverse complement strand
TCTGGCCGTCGCCGCCGCGGTGGCATCCTTCGTCTTCCTGCGCATCACCGGGGAGGCGTCCAAGCGGGAGACGAGGAGGGTCATGCGCGACATGGGCTTCAACCTGAGGATCATACCCAAAAACACGGACATGTCCCAGTTCTGGGCGGACGGGTTCTCGGAGGAGACGATGCCCGAGGAATACGTCTACCGGTTCGCCTCTCAAAAAGGGCTTTACTACACCCACCTCGTCGCGACGCTGCATAAGAGGATCACCTGGAGGGGGAAGCAGATCATTTTGACCGGCATCCTCCCCGAGGTCTGTCCGCCTGATAAGAAGAAACCTCCCATGACCTTCTCGGTCGATCCCGGCAAAGCGTTCGTCGGGTATGAGATCGCCAGGAGCCTGGGGATAAAAAGGGGCGATCGGATAGAGATCGGGGGCGTGACGTTCACCGTCGAAAGGGTGTTGCCCGAAAGCGGCTCGGACGACGACATCCGGATCTACGGCCACCTGCACGACGTGCAGAAGGCCCTGGGGCTTGAGGGGAGGATAAACGAGATCAAGGCCTTGGAATGCGTCTGTTACGCGATATCCCACGCGATGTCCCCCTCGGAGCTCAGGGCGGCCTTGAGGGAGCAGCTCTCCCGGCTCCTGCCGGACGCGAAGCTGATAGAGATCCGATCGATCGCCGCGGCCAGGTTGAGGCAGAGGTGGATGGTCGAGAGATACTTCAGGTTCGCCATGCCGTTCATCGTGGTCATATGCGCCGTCTGGATAGGCGCGCTCGCCATGATGAACGTCAGGGAGAGGAGGTATGAGATAGGGATCATGAGGGCGCTGGGGTATGGTTCGGGCAGGATAGCCTCGCTTTTCCTCATCAAGGCGGCCTTCATAGGGATGATCGGCGCGGCCGTCGGATATGCGGCGGGGACGCTACTGGCGCTTAAGATCGGGCCGGAGGTCTTCAAGGTGACCGCTAAGGCGATCAAGCCAGACTACACCGCGCTGATATGGTCGCTGATAGGCGCCCCGATCTTCTCGGCCTTATCGAGCTTCATACCCTCGATGATAGCCGTGACACAGGACCCCGCCCTCATACTGAGGGAGGGGTGAGGAGGTTAAGCTATGAGCATCGAATGGCTTCTCATGGCGGTCTGGGCGGGCGAGGCGATATCCCCGCCTAAGCTCGTCCTCGCCTTCTACTACCCCTGGTATGGCAACCCCGATGTCAGCGGTAGATGGATACACTGGTCGGGCGTCGACCTCGAGAAGAAGGAGATAGCCAGCTCGACCCATTACCCCAAGCTCGGCCCCTACGACAGCCACGACCCAAAGGTGTGTGACCAACACGCCAGATGGGCCAAGGAAAACGGGGTCGATGGGTTCATCGTCAGCTGGTGGGGACAGGGCGAGTTCAGCGACGAGGCGATGAAACCCATACTCGAAGCCGCCCAGAAGCACGGGTTGAAGATCACGATCTACTACGAGACGGTCCCGGAGGGGAAAGCGGAGAGGGCCGTGGACGACCTGCTCTACATACTGAGCCGATACGCCGATCACCCCGCCTGGCTCAAGGTGGATGGGAAACCGGTCATCTTCATCTACGGCAGGACGATCGGTCAGATAGGGCTTGAGGGATGGAGGGAGGTGATCCAGTCGTTGAGGGAGAGATACGGCGGCGGCTTCGTCCTCGTGGGCGACGGGATATCGCCTGAAGCGGCCGAGGTCTTCCAGGGGATCCACACCTACAACCCCTGCTCCGCCCTCCAGGGGAAGAGCTTGGATCAGGTCAGAAAGTGGGCAGCTGAGACGTATCCGGAATGGGTTCGGATCGCGCGCGAAAAAGGAGCGATAAGCTGTGTGACGGTCATACCGGGCTATGACGACACGAAGATCAGGAAGCCGGGGATCAAGGTGGAGCGGTTCGACGGGAAGCTTTACGAGACGCTGTGGGAAGAGGCGATAAAGGCGGATCCCGATTGGATCCTCATAACCAGCTGGAACGAGTGGCACGAGGGGAGCGAGATCGAGCCGTCGGTCGAATACGGCGACCTCTACCTCGAGCTCACCCGCCGGCTCGCCGAGAGGTTTAAGGCGAGCCGGTGAGGGCATAGCTTGTGACTCGGGGTCAGTGTATAATGCCCTTGAGGGAGAAACTTTGGGGAGGTGTGAGGGATGCGAATCCTCGCGGCTTTTCTCGTCATCCCGCTTGCGCTGGGGATGGCCTTCGCCAAGCAGGAGAAGATAGTCATCGATTTTGAGGACGGAAAGCTGGACGATTGGGAGGTGATCGATGAGAAGCCTCAAAACCTGGGAGATCCCGGCCCCTCCACTTGGCAGATAAGGAAAAGCCAGCTCGGGCTGGACGGCAACGTCCTGTGGCAGGGGTCCAACATCTGGGGCAGCGCCCAGGACAGCTGTCTGATGGGGACCTTCATCATCTACAAGGCGCAGAAGTTCATAGACTTCATAATAGACGTTGATGTCGCGGCCGCCGATAACGACGGAATGGGCCTCGTGTGGGCCTTCGAGGGAACGGACAGGCACTACAGGGTGATCATGATAAACGATTCGTGGCCCGATATCCCCGTTGACGGGATCAAGGGGCCGTTCATAAGGATCGACAAGAGGATAAGCGACGACGAGCCGTGGTATGAGAAGCTTGCGGTGATAAAGGACGGATACACGCCATACCCCGAGCAGACCCCGATGCACTGGAGGCTGGAGGTGAAAGGGGGGAAGTTCAGGTTCGAGAGGGACGACGGCCTGACGATCGAGGCCGAGGATCACACATACAAGGAGGGCTACGTCGGGATACAGCTTTACGCCCAGCAGGCCGAGTTCGACAACTTCACCATCACGAACATCTACCCCGTCGATCCCAGGGATAAGGTCGCAACGACCTGGGGACGCATCAAGGAGGGACGTTAAAAGCTCGGATGATACAGCTCGAAAACGTCACCAAGATCTACAGATCGCGCGGCGGGGAGGTCAAGGCGCTCGACGGGGTGACCCTCCGGGTCGAGGAGGGGGAGTTCCTCGTCGTTAAGGGGCCCAGCGGCAGCGGCAAGACCACCCTGCTCATGATCGCCGGGGGGATGTTGAGGCCGACCGGGGGAAGGGTGCTGGTGAACGGCGAGGATCTATACTCGATGGACGAGGGTAGGAGGGCCAGGTTCAGGGCGGAAAACATAGGGTTCGTCTTCCAGATGTTCCACCTCATCCCCTACCTGAACGTGCTCGAGAACGTCATGCTGCCGGCGGGGGCCAAAGGGGAGAAGGCCGATAGGGAGCGGGCGGCGGAGCTGCTGCGCCGGCTGGGGCTGGAGGGGAGGGAAAGCCATAAGCCCTCCCAGCTCAGCGCGGGCGAAAGGCAGCGGGTCGCCCTGGCAAGGGCGCTTTTCAACAGGCCTAAAATCATCCTGGCGGACGAGCCGACCGGCAACCTCGACCCGGACTCCTCCCGCGAGGTCTTCGAACACCTCAAGCGGTTCCAGGAAGAGGGAGGGACGGTGCTGGTCGTGACACACAGCGCCGAGGCCGACGGCTACGCCGACAGGGTGGTTCAGCTGAGAGAGGGCAGGTTAGTATGAGCCTTAAGAAGGCGTTTATCCTCGGTTACGCGCTGACGGCGATCCTCCTGGCGATCCCCCAACCCTCGCCGGGCTGCAGATACACGGTCAGGGACATAGGGTTCATAGATATCGGGGCCACGCGTTATACCCTC
>QNBQ01000306.1 GCA_003645735.1 Candidatus Poribacteria bacterium | reverse complement strand
GCGGCGCTCGTCCTGTTCGAAAGCGGCGCCGTGGGGACGGTGTTGACCACGACGACCTGCCCCGGCGGCAAGACCACGATGATCCAGATACACGGCACCAAGGGCGTCATAGGCAAGGGGCCTGAGGTGTGGGAGTTTGTGGGCGAGCCGCCTCAGATAGAGGTCGAGCCGCATCCGAGGAACATAGTTGAGGACGCGATAGGGGTCATCAGGGAGGGCAATCAGCCCGCCGTGGACGGGCGTGAGGGGAGGAAATCGGTGGAGATCATCCTGGCCATCTACAAATCCTGGCGCGAAAGGAGGTGGGTCGAGCTTCCCCTGAGCGGGCCATGAGGATCAGGAGCGTTTTCCTCAAGGACATGGCCTATCACAAGGCGAGGGTCGCCCTGACGATCCTCGCCATAGCCGTGCTCGTGATGCTCATCCTGCTCATAGGCGGGATAATGAACGGGCTGAGGTGGCAGGCCAGGAGATACCCGGAGTTCACGAAGGCGGACGTCTGGATCTCGGCGGAGAGGTCGGGCGGGGTGTTCGTGGGGTTTTCGATCCTCAACCCGGAGTATGTGGAGCCGGTTCTGAAGGGGAAGGGGCTGATCGACGAGACGATCTCCCCGCTCATCTTCGCCCAGGTGAGGCCGGTCATCCGGGGCCGGGAGACGAAGGCGGTCGTGGTGGGGTATGTCCAGGGTAAGCTGGGCGGGCCGACGGAGAAGGATCTGATAGCCGGCAGGCTCTTCACCCCCGGGCCCAAATACTACGCCCCCGATCAGAAACCGCCGCCCCCGGAGGTGGTTGTGGACGACACGGTCGACCTGGAGATAGGGGAGACGCTGGAGCTTTGGGGAATAGATTTCAAGGTGGTCGGGAAGGTGAGGAAGCTGTTTTTCGTGTTCGACACCCCGATACTCTTCATGGACATCGCCTCGGCCAGGAGGGGGGTTTTGCAGAACGCGATCTACGTCAACTGTTACATCGCCAAGGTCAAGCCGGGGCTTTCGCCGGAGGAGGTGGCGGCCAGGATAGACAAGGAGTGCGATGTTTTCACGGCGGTCGAGGCCAAAAGCACCGCTCAGACGATAAGGACGATACTGAAGAACTACGTCGACGAGCCGATGAAGGGGGTTCAGTTTCTGAGGGTGATGCTCTGGCTGGCCTCCGGGCTGATCGTCACGATGATCACCTACGTGACCACCCTCGAAAAGACGCGGGAGATAGGCATTCTGAAGGCGATAGGCGCATCGAACAGGTATATCATCTCGATGACGATGAAGCAGGTTGGGATAATGACGGGGGTTGGGCTGGCTTTAGGGATCGGGCTTGCCAGGTTGGTTGCTTACGGCTTCCCGATCTTCGTGCTGATAAGCTGGAGGGAGGCGGGGATCGTGGCGCTTGTCACCTCGGTCGTCTGCATCTTGGGCGGATATTGGGCCGCCAGGAGGGCGATGTATGTCGACCCGATGATCGCCTTCAGGGGCGAGCTTGAATAAGCTCATCCTCCCTTGTTCCCCTTCAGGGACAGCGAAGCTTTCAGCTTATCCCCAATGGCCTCCCCGAGGGCCTTCAGCATCTCAGGGGTTTGCGTCGTCCCCTCGGCTCCGGCTTCTAAGCAGAGAAACCCTATCCTCCTGCCGCCGGAGGAGATCGGCACTACTGCTATTCGCCTCGCCCTGTCGAGCCACCATAGGAAGCTTATCTCGCCCCTCTCCAGAGGGCCTGCCATCTCCGAGCGGATGCTCTCCTTCAGCTTATCCGCCTTTCTCCTCGGAACTCCCGCATATGCGGTCAGGTCTACAGGCTCCAGATAGAGGAATCCCCCTTTGTATTCCGTCGATGATAGAATCACCTCCAACACCTTTCGCGAAACCTCCTCGGGATCGGCGGTGATCTGAACCGATTCGAGCGCGCTCAGAATCCGTTCGGCCTCCTTCATCGTTCCCCACCCCCGCGGAGGCCGGGATTATGATCCCCTTTATTCTTTTTCGGAGGGCTTCCTGGGGAGTTTAACCCTCCCGGCCTTGAAAAGGGCGGGAAATTTTTGGTATCTTAAACTTCGAAGCTCCTCTGAGCGGAGGGCGAAATGGCCGAAATAGTGAGAGGGGTTAACCTCACCAAGCGGTTCGGCGAAGGGGAGGCCGCTGTCACCGCGGTCGATCACGTCGACATCTCGATAGAGGAAGGGGAGCTGCTCGTCATCACAGGCGACAGCGGCAGCGGCAAGACCACCCTCATAAGCCTCCTGGGCTGCATACTCAGGCCGACCGAGGGGGAGGTCTGGATAGAGGGCAAGAGGATCGACCCTTATAAGGACGATCTGGCGAGGATAAGGAGGGAGAAGGTCGGGTTCGTCTTCCAGAACTTCAACCTGATACCGTATCTGACCGCTTTGGAAAACGTTTTGGTGGCGATGGAGCTCGCGGGCAGAAGGGGGCCGGAGGCCGAGAGGAGGGCAAAGGAGCTGCTTGAGAGGGTCGGGCTGGGCCACAGGTTGAACCACAGACCGTCGCAGCTCTCGGGAGGTGAGAAACAAAGGGTCTCCTTCGCCAGGGCACTGGCCAACCAGCCCAGGATCATCTTCGCCGATGAGCCGACCGCCAACCTGGACAGCCGCCAAAGCGCCAACATCATGGAGCTGGTGAAGGAGCTGAGAAGGGAACACGGAGTGACGATCGTCATCGTCTCGCACCAGGTTGAGCTTCAAAAGGACGCCGATAGGGTGATAAGGATGAAGGACGGCAGGATAGTGGAGGAGAAAAGGAGATCCGAGGCGAGCCGCTGAAGGAGAAAAATTTTCCCTCCATTTAAACCCCCGCCGCTGATCATCATTTTCCTCCCTCAGGCATGCTCATTGCTAAATCCGCCTGTCGACGAGGTAAAAGAACCGTGGTTGATGAAAGGAGGAGAAGGATGAAAGGGGTTGAGAAGGCGGCGGCGCTGCTGGTCACGCTGGGAACGGAGGCGACCGCTCAGATCTTCAGATATCTGAACGAGGACGAGATCGAAAAAATTTCCCTTCAGATAAGCAGCTTAAGGAAGATCACCCCTAAGATGAGGGCCGATGCCCTCAGGGAAGCCTACAATTACATACTGGCCAGGGAATACGTCGAGCAAGGGGGGTTTGAGTTCGCCAAAACCGCCTTGACCCAGGCCATGGGAGATGAGGAGGCCAGGAGGATACTTGAGAGGATCAAGAGGGCGCTTGAGGGCAACCCGTTCGAGTTCCTCGATAAAGCCGATCCCGAGCAGCTCATCACCCTCCTCGCCAACGAACACCCCCAGGTGGTCTCGCTCATCCTGGCTAACCTAAGCCCCGAGCAGGCCAGCGCCGTCTTCCAAGGGCTGCCCGAGGAGATGCGATACGAGGTGGCTAAGAGGGTCGCCTTCATGGAGAACATCACCTCGGATGTGTTGGAGCTGCTGAGGAGCTCGCTTAAAAGCAGGCTTTCGACGATGCTGAGCAAGACGTCGAAGATAGGCGGACCTGAGTTCATGGCCGAGATCCTTAACAGAGTCGACTCCTCGGTGGAGAAGGAGGTGTTGAGGAAGCTTGAGGAGGAGGACCCTGAGCTGGCCGAGAAAATCAAAAGCCTGATGTTCGTCTTCGACGACCTGCTGATGCTGGACGATCGGGACATGCAGAAGCTGATAAGGAACATCAAGGACACCAGGGATCTGGTTCTCGCGCTCAAGGGGGCGACCGATGAGCTGAGGGAGAAGTT
>QNBQ01000305.1 GCA_003645735.1 Candidatus Poribacteria bacterium | reverse complement strand
CCCAGCGGCAGCTACACCTCCTCGCCTGAGAAAAACATCAGGGCCGAGCTGAGGGCGACGTTCGACAGGTTGATCCCCCGTTCGAGGCTGACGGTCGGCGCCGAGCTGAGGAGGGGGAAGGCCGAGTCGAGAAAATGGGATCTGGAAAACTGGCTCGACAGGAGCAGCATATCGAGGATGGCGCTTGAGACGAGGGGCGAGGTGATCTCGGCCGGCCTATACGCCCAGGAGAAGCTCAAACTGATGGAGGGGAGGTTAAAGCTTTTCATAGGCGGGAGGTTGGAGATGTGGGGCGTGAGGAACGGGTATAACAGGGAGTGGCGCAAGGGGAAGGGGTATATCGAGAGCGAGTTCGAAAACAGGACCGAGCTGACCTTCAGCCCGAAGGCGTCGGTCGTCTTCAACCCGGACGATCGAACCTCGATCAGGGCGTCGATCGGCACGTCCTTCAGAGGGCCGGAGGTGAGGGATCTCTACAAGAGCTGGTATTTCTGGGGGAGGCTATACCTGTGCAACCCGGAGCTGGGGCCTGAGAGGGGGTATTCGGCCGAGGTCGGGATCGATCGGAGGCTGGGGGAGCTGGCCGCGGTGAGGGCTACGCTGTTTTACAACAGGATGAGGGATCTGATCTACTACAGGTCGTTCACCGAAGAAGAGGTGAAGGCCTACAACGAGGAGCACGGCACGGATTACAAAGCGATCAAGCGGAAGGAGAACATCGGCTCGGCGGAGAGCAGGGGGGTTGAGGTCGGGATCAGGCTGGGGCCTTTCGAGGGCGTCTCGCCCTTCCTCAGCCTCACCTACACCGACACGGAGGTTCTGGAGAACCCGGCCAAGCCGGAATCGGTCGGCAAACGGCTCCCTTATATCCCCCGCCTCATCTGCGCCGGAGGGGTTGAGCTGAGCAGGGGTTCCTTAACGGCCAGGCTGACCGGCAGATATGTGAGCAAAGCTTACACGGAGGATGATAACTCCGACGTCGAGAGAGGCGTCTACGGGGTTTACGATCCCCACTTCGTCGCAGACCTGTCGCTCTCCTGGAGGATAACCGGCTCGACGTCGCTCAGCCTGACCGTCGAGAACCTGTTCGACGAGGAGTATTACCAGTATTACAAGGCGCCGGGCAGGACGTTCTGGTTGAAGCTGAGCAGGGAGTTCAGATGATCCGGTCGATCCTCCTTCTGCTCATCATCGCCTCGACGGCCCGGGCGGGGATCACGTCCCCGGACCGGGTCGTCCTGCTCAACGGTTGCGCCGCCGAGGTGATCTGTGCGCTGGGGTGCGAGGATAGAGTTGTAGGAGTAGCGAACGAGATCTTGAGACGTTCCGAGCTTAAGAAGCTATCGGACAAGCCGCCCGTCGGCAGGTGGAACTCACCCTCGCTTGAGAGGATCGCATCGCTCAGGCCCGACCTCGTCATAGCCTACAGGAGATTGCCCGATTCGAGATTAGAGGAAGGTCTGAAGCCTCTGGGGATACGGGTGCTGAGGATCGATTGTTACAAGCTAGACAAGCTGGAGGAGGACATAAGGCGGCTGGGCGAGCTGTTCGGGGAGGAGGAAAGGGCGGATGAGCTGATCCGGTTCATCAGATCCCATCTCGACGAGGTGAGGGCCGGATTGAAACGGCTGCCGCCCGAGAGGCGGGTGAGGGTTTACGTGGAGAGCTACTCCGATTACGTCTCCGTCGCCAGGGGGTCGGGCGGCGCCCAGATGTGCGAGGCCGCCGGGGGGATCAACATAGCGGCCGATCAGCCCGTCCCATACCCCCGTGTGAGCTCGGAGTGGGTGGTGGGGAGGAACCCTCAGGTGATCGTGAAGGCCGTCTCAAGGGGGAGGGTCGAGGTGGGATACGGCGTCGAGGACGCCTCATCGCTGAGGGAGCTGTGGCGGGAGATCGTTTCGAGGCCGGGGTGGGGGATGATAGAGGCGGTTAAAAGGGGGCGCGTCTACCTGATCGCCTCCGACATCTGGGCGGGGCCGAGGGCGTTCGTCGGGGTTTGTTACATGGCCAGGTGGTTCTACCCCGAGCTTTTCGGGGATCTCGATCCCGAAAAAGCGCACAGGGAGTATCTGAGGAGGTTTCTGGGCGTCGAGCTGAAGGGGATATTCGTCTATGAAGGCGGATGAGCTTTATTCGGCCCACAGGCGGGGGAGGGTTTGGTTTTCGATCGGGCTGGCGGCGGCTTTGGCCGTCGCGGTTTTGATCTCCCTCTCCCTCGGCGCCGTTCGGATGGGGCCGGGGAGGATATGGGCTGCTTTGACGGGGGGCGGGGACGAGATCGAGAGGGCGATCCTGTTGGAGATGAGGGCGCCGAGGGTGGGGATGGCCGTTTTCGGCGGGGCCTGTCTGGGACTGGCGGGGGCCGCCGTTCAGGGGGGGCTTCGCAACCCGCTGGCCAGCCCCTTCACCCTGGGGATAGCTAGCGCCTCGGGCTTCGGCGCCGCTTTGGCCATAACGCTGGGCGTCGGGCTCGTCGGGTGGGGGAGGTATCTTGTGGTCGCCAACGCCTTCGCCTTCGCGCTCCTCGCCTCCGCCCTCAGCTACGGCATAGCCCGGCTCAAAGGCGCATCGACCCACTCCCTGATACTAGCCGGCGTGGCGGTCATGTATCTCTTCTCATCGCTCACCTCCATCCTCCAATACGTCGGCAGGAGGGAGGACGTCCACGCGGTCGTCTTCTGGATGTTGGGGAGCTTGAACGGGATGAGGTGGAGGGAGGTCTGCGCTCCTTTGGGGGCGTTGCTCATCTCGGCGCCCGTTCTAACGGCGAAGAGCTGGGAGATGAACGCGATGCTGGCCGGGGATGAGGTCGCCATGAGCCTGGGGGTGAACGTGAGGAGGCTGAAGCTGATGTGCGCGATGCTCTCGGCGCTCATGACGGCCTCCGTCATCTGTTTCACCGGGACGATCGGGTTCATAGGGCTGATGGCGCCGCATATGGCGAGGATGGCCATCGGGGCCGAGCATTCGCTCCTCTTCCCGTGCAGCGCCCTGACGGGTGCGCTGCTTCTCCTGGGGGCGGATACGGTCTCGAGGCTGCTCATCGCCCCCAGCGAGATACCGATCGGCATCACCACCTCGCTCATCGGCATCCCCTTCTTCCTCTACCTCCTGATGAGGAGGGGGAGATGAGGCTGGTCGTAAGGGAGTTGAGCTTCAGCTACGGCGGCAGGCCCGCGCTTGAGGGGGTGAGCTTTGAGTCGAGGGACGAGCTTCTGGCGGTGGTCGGGCCCAACGGCTCCGGCAAAAGCACGCTTCTCAAATGCCTCTGTGGGATATTGAGGGGCGATGGGGAGATACGGCTGGAGCTCGAGGGGAGAACGTTCGATCTCCGGAGGCTCGGAAGGAGGGAGATCGCCAGGCTGATCGCCTACCTCCCCCAGGACGGGGAAGCGGGGCTGCCGCTTACGGCCCTGGAGGTCGTCCTGCTCGGGAGATGCCCGCATAGGGGTTTCGCCCTAAGGCCCAAAGGGGATGATATCGAGGAGGCGATGGAGGCTTTGAGGCTTGTGGGCGCTGAGGATCTGGCCACGAGGCGGTTCGACGAGCTGAGCGGCGGGGAGAGGCAGAAGGTGAGGATCGCCCGGGCCGTGGCCCAGCGGCCCAAACTGCTGCTTCTGGACGAGCCGCTCAACAACCTGGATCTGAAACACCAGGTCGAGCTGATCTCTCTGCTCGAACGGCTGAGGGCGGAGAGGAAGATGTGTGTGGTCGCCGTTTTACAT
>QNBQ01000304.1 GCA_003645735.1 Candidatus Poribacteria bacterium | reverse complement strand
GGACGACCCGGTATTCACATCTCCCGATCTTAAGCCTGCCGCCCTCGGCCCAGGCGTGTCTTTCCATCAGCAGCTCGTCGCCGTAGTCGAAGTCGATCCTCAGCTCGCAGAGCCTCTTGCTCAGCGCCCTGAACCTGGAGGCCAGCTCGTTCAGCTCCGAGTTGTCCCCGACGGGGTTGTAGAGAACCCACGTGCTGCAGGCGGGATGGAGGACGAGCAGCTCGGCCCGCCTAACCCCTCTGCTCAGCGCGTAGCTCAGCCTGGCGAAATAGTCGGCCAGATGCCTGTATTCCCCCCACCAGGGCTGGTGATCCAGGAAGGAGGGCGGGTAATCCCTCTTGCGACACCCCTTCAGGCTGTAAAGCGACAGGTGCTGGTTGAGGAAGTTCACGCCCAGGACGAACTCCCAATCGCCTATCCGCTTCTGATCGGCGAACGTCAGGTTCCACCCCGACCCGCCGTATGTCTCCGACAGAACCCTCTCCTTGCCCAGCTGCTCGGCGACGGAGCTGACCTCCTTGCACATGACGACGTTGCCGAACTGTATCCGGGAGGGGTGTTCATACTCGTTGAAAAGGCAATCTATACCGGGGTAATGCATGAACTCGTAGACGGGCATGGTCGCGCCGGTCATGGTCGGGGAGGGGAAGGAGTGCTCCCAGTAGTGGCCCGTCAGCTTCAGGTTGTGCTCCTCGCACCAAAGATAAACCTGCCTGCAGAAGGAGGAGAGGAACCTCCTCGTCATGGTCTCCCAGTAATCAAACCTCACCCTCCTCCAATCGCCTATCCTGAAGAAGAGGGAGGGCAGGTGTCTCAGCAGGTCGTATCCCTTCGCCTCCCTGAATATCCGCTCGAAGCCGCTCGTCCAGGGGAGCGTCGGGCCCTTACCTCTGTTTGCGGGGGCGAACTGGGGCTCGTCGGTGAAGATGCCGGGTATCGATCTCCCGAAGAGCTCGCCGACCTCCCTCAGATAAGCCTCGTGTGTGACCTCGATGAAAGCCCTGACGGCTCGGGGGTTACAGGTGTCGATGTAGGTCTCGCCGTTGAACCAGCTCGATCTGGGCGCGGTTATGACGGAGAAGATGAGCAGCTTGTAGCCGTCCTCGACCCTCCGGGCCGCCTCCTCTTTGGGGATCGGAAGGGGATCGACGGGCCGATCCCCCTCCATTTTTGCGGCGAAGACCGCTATGACCTCCGGCTCGGAAGCTTCATCGGGGTTCTCGCTTATCCTCATCTCAAGCCCTTTCTGCCTGAAATCGTCGTCCATCGCCGGGACTATCCCTCCCGCGAACCCGCTGGGGTAGCTGTCCTCGTCGTATAGCCAGACGGTCATCCCGTTCGCCTCGGCCCACTCCGCGCATGCCCTCACCAGCTCCATCCACTCCTTCGAGAGGTAGGGCGTGATCAGTCCGACCCTGGAGTGCATGAACCCCCCGCCTATCCCCTGCTCCTTGAAGCTTTGAAGCTGCCTTATCAGCTCCTCTCGCTCAAGCCTATCGTTCCACGACCAGAAGGGGACCGATCTGAACTCGACTGGCGGGTTTTTGAAAAGCTCCTCCCTCAGCTCCATCGCCTCCCCCTCAGCAGAGGCCCAGCTGCTCGTTTATCTCCCTCTGATACCCCTCAAGCTCGCATCTGATGATCTCCTGGATGGTCACCGGCCTGCCGAACCAGGCCGATTCGAAAATCGCCATGCATATCGCCTGATCCCTCAACCCCTCCATCACGTCCACCTCGGGGATCGTTCCGAGCCTGACCGCGTCGGCGAAGTCCTTCAGCTCTATGGCCACCGTGTCGGTGATCCCGCCGGGGAAATATTTCTCCTTCTGTTCCGGGGTGAGGCTCTCCATGAACTCCCTGACCAGCGTCTCGTTGTCTATATGCGTCCCGTCCCGGAGCCACAGGCCGGAGTGCCAGTCTATGCATCCCTCCTCCCCGTAGAGGACCCTGGAGCTGAACCCCCTTCCCGGGGCCGATCCGACCCACGTCCATTGGACGGTCACGTCGTTTTCGAACTTGATCAGGGCGAACGAGGCGTCCTCGACGCTAGCCCTCCAGGCGCCTCTGCGGGACTTGGGGTCGTCGTATCTGAACGGCTCGTATTGTTTGACCACGGCGTATACCTCCACCGGCTCGCATCCCAGGTGATACCTGAACAGGTCGGCGAAGTGCACCCCTCCGTCCAGCACCCATCCCCCGCCGGCCAGGTGTTTGAAGTTCCTCCAGCCCCATTTGTGGAGGCTCTCGCCGACGTCCTGCCAGAAGAACATCCTGGGCCTGCCGATCCTTCCCTGCCGGACGGCCCATCTCCTGGCCCTCTCGTGGGGGGCGAGCCTGTAGTTTTCGGCGACGGCCAGCACCTTCCTCGATTTGATCGCCGCGTCCAGCATCAGCTTACAGGCCCGCATCGTTATCCCCAGCGGCTTTTCGATTATGACGTGTTTGCCAGCCTCAAGGCAGGGGACGGCTATGGTGTGGTGTTCGGAGTGCAGCGTGCAGATGTCCACGGCCTCGATCTCGGGGAGTTTGTCCAGCATCTGGTGGAAGTCGGTGAAGACCTGGACGGCGTTGCCCTGGAACTCCTCGGCCTGTCTGGCCCTCTCCCTCGCCCTCTCCTCGACTATATCGCAGGTCGCCACCACCTCGAAGACCTTTATATCCCTTTCCCAAAGCGCCCTCAGCCCTTTGACGTGGGCGCCGGCCATCCCTCCGCACCCTATCAACGCCAGCTTAATCGGCTCCATTTGCTACCTCCATCCCCTCAGGAGTTATGGAGCTCCAAAAATTATCCAAGGTCAAACGGCGAAAGTCAAACCTATCGAACCCCCGCCTTCGAGATGAAACGCCGAATCCCTCCTCCGATCCACTCAAATTCTAAGCTTCCCCCGAAGAGCTGTCAACCCCATACCTTTGACTCGATTCCACAGGCTTGTTACAATAGATTTGGCATGACGAATATCCGAAAGGGGAGGCATGATATGAGAGGGGTTTTGGTTGTGATCCCGTTTCTGGCAGCAGCTTTAGCCTTGCCGTCGCTCGCCCAGCTCACAAAGGGTGATGTGATCCAGATCATCAGGGCGGAGTTGGAGCCGATTAAGCTTCAAATAACCGAGATAAACGGCAAAATGGCCACTAAAGACGATATCATAGCGATCCAAAGGGAGCTGAGCTCAAAGCTCGTCGCGATCATATCGGCGCTTATAGCCTTCTGGGCTACCCTCCTCGCCGCTATCGTGATGATCCCTTATCTTTACGGACGTGCTGATAGGGAACGGGTGAGGGAGATGGAGAAACGGATAGAGGAGATGAGAGCGGAGATCGAGGCGCTGAGGACTCTTAAAGCGATCATAGAGCACCAGGAGAAGCTTAGGGAAACCGCTCAAAAACTAGCCCGAGAGAACCCTAAGTTCGCCGAGGCTTACAAGGCTATCGGATTGATCTGAACTTTAAGAAGATCTCACCTCGAACGTTTCCCTCATCCCCTCCTCCGGCAGCCGCTCCAGCCTCAGGATCACATCGCCGTCCGGATCGATTTGAGAGGAAGCCCTCACGACGGCGCCCGGGAACCTCACCTCTACCCCAGCCCATCCTACGGGCAGCTCCATCTCCCTCCATTCAAACCGCTCGTTCGGCCCCTCCACCAGGGCGAAGGCGACGATCCTAACCCTCTCGAACCTCCCCCGCGTGGAGGCGGTGAAATGATAATGGTTGGGCAGATCCCTGT
This sequence comes from Candidatus Poribacteria bacterium, assembly GCA_003645735.1. GTDB lineage: Bacteria > Poribacteria > WGA-4E > B28-G17 > B28-G17 > B28-G17. The sequence goes on along the minus strand of QNBQ01000304.1, from coordinate 5 downwards.
GATAT
>QNBQ01000303.1 GCA_003645735.1 Candidatus Poribacteria bacterium | reverse complement strand
GGTCGGCGTCGATATAGGCGTTATCGAGGGTTGGGAGGGTCAGGATGGGGAATCGCTCTGAGCGTATTTTGTCCGCGATCGAGTTCAGCGCTTTGTTTATCTGTTTGAGAATCGGCAGCGACCTCACCTTCCCGCCCGACCAGCTCATGTAAAGCTCGGGCAGCTCCTGGATCGCATAGCTCTCCTCCTCCCCCAGCTCGAAGGTTTTGTCGAGCGTGAGCTTGGCCGTGAACCTCGAGGGGAGCTCCCTGGCCGTCGCCCTGCCTATAAGGGTGGTCCACGTCAGCTGTGCGAACGTCCTCAGCTCGGATGACGAGATGGGGGTGTAGAGCAGCGTCCGCCTGCCCAGCGAGGCTTTGGTGAGCAGGATGAGCCTTCTTTGGCGCGCCCTGCTGTCCCAGGGGGTTGAGATCAGCTGGCGATGGTTGAAGATGAAATCCCATCTCCTGCCGGTTTTATAGGTCTCCCTGCGCCCGTAGGAGTAGATGTCCCCGGTGAACAGAAAGATGTTCCCGCTGAAGAACCTGCTGTCCTCGAGCTTGACCACGTGGAACCCGTCCTTCGTCCTGATAACCCCGCTGACGTCGCCTATGTCGAGGGCCTTCTCCAGCTCGCCCCCCCTGGCGAAGGCTACCCTCGCCACCTCCCTGGGCAGCTCCCTTCTGGTCCTGTATCCCAGATCGCCCCCCTTCTCCGCCTCTTCGCCGTCGGAGAACTGTCTCGCCAGCTGCTCGAACGTGGGCGTCGGCTCCTTTTCGATCAGCTTGAAGATGTAGACCCCCTCATCGGTTTGGATGAGATCGGTGTGCCCGCCCGGCTTCAGCCGCTTTATCCTGTATCTGTAGGCCGGATCGATCTCGTTAAGCCCAACCCACCCCATATCGTAAGGCTCGTCGGAAAGCTCGGAGGCCACCTTCTCAAACGGCTCCCCCGACTCTATCCTCTTGAGCGCCTCCTCCCCCCTCCTCCTCGCCTCCTCCTTCGCTTTATCGCTGGGCTTGACGGAGATCCTGATCCTGCGGAGGCGGATCTCGTGCAGGCCGTAGAGGTCGAGGAAGTCATCGACCTTATAGATCTCGAAGGCGCCGTCGACCGGTATCACGGGGCTTATCTCGCCCGGCTTAAGCTTGAAGACGACCCTCTCGACCTCGGGCGGGAGCTTCCCCTCCCCCTCGATGATATACCCCAGGTCGCCCCCCCTGTATTTCGAGATCATGTCATCCGATCGCTCCCTGGCGAGCTGGGCGAAATCCTTACCCTTCAACGCCTCCTCCCTGATCCGCTCGGCCTCCCGCCTGGCCCTTTGGACGTCCTCATCGGTCACCTTGTATCTGATGAAGATCCGCTGCAGCTTGTATCTGTCGTATTCCCCCCTCAGCCTGTCCAGCATCTCCTGGGCCTTCTCCTCGGCCGCCTTGATGTCCATGCGGGTCGGGTTTTCCGGCAGCTTTATGAAGATGTCCCTCAGCCTCACGTCGTTCACGTTGTATTTCGCCTCGATCCCCATCCCCGTCCCGCGCCTGGTCGTGTATTCGTAAAACGCGTAGCTCGACAGCTTCGAGCCGCGCCTTATGGGGAGGATTATGTGCGTGAAGTAGCCCTGATAGGAGTCCATCCCCAGCTTGACTATCACCTTGGCCAGCCTCTCCTTCCTGAGGTCGCGCCTGTAGACGGGCAGGTAGAGCATCGGTATGCCGCCTATCTTCAGCACGACGTGCTTGGCGATCAGCTCCTTGTCGACCCTGACGATGATCTTCGAGGCCTCGAACCAGTAATGGGGGTGTTTGAGCGAGCAGCTCGTCACCCTGCCTCCCCTTATGAAGGACTCCTTCTCGCCCGTTTTGTAGATCTTGTCCCCTCCGTAAAACCAGGGCTGGCTGTATGCCGCGCCCTTCAGCACCGTCCCTTTTTTGGTCTTGACGTTGAAAAGCAGCTCGTCGGCGTAGACCTGCTCCCCGTCCACCTCCAGCAGCACATCCCCCTTGGCCCTCAGAAGGTTCTGCCGGTAGTCGAACCAGATCTTATCCGCCTGGAGCTGGACGTCCCCGTATTTCAGAAAGGCGTTCCCCTCGAGGATGACCACCTCCTCGTTCTCGTTCCAGTAGACCTTATCCCCGTCCCCGTAGACCTCGTCCTCGCCGAGCTGGACGGATCTGTCCAGGGAGGGTTCGGTTTCCCGGGCGAGCTGTTGGGCGTAAGCCGGCCAGGCGATCAAGAGGATCAACAGGGGAACGGTCAACCTGGCGAATCCCATCTCGAAGGGTCGACCTCCCGGAGCTTGATCGAGCGAGGAAGCCTAAAACATTATACACTCACGCCGATGAGCGGGCAAGATCGGCCTCCGGCCAGACCGCTCGGGCGACGCGCAACGCGTTGTCGTCCTCACCGCGCCGCAAAGCCGAACGCCGGCGCCCGCTACGGTCGCGTTACCGGAAATCCCCGCTCAAGGGCAAGCGGACCCCAGTTGACCCGAGCGATCCCCTATTGTATCATTCTGGGTGATCCGCGGTCGGGAGGTTGCTGCCGTGTTGAGAGGGATGTCGGAGCTCATATCGGAGGCGAGGGATAGGGGATGGTTTCGCTCAAGTCGTGAGGTATTCGTCGCCCGCGCCCCCGCCAGGCTGGACGTCATGGGCGGCATAGCCGATTACAGCGGCTCCCACGTGCTGGAGATGCCGCTCGATAGGGGGGTGCTGGTCGGATGCGGGCGCAGAAGCGACGATAAGCTGAGGGTTCTGAGCTTCGAAGCCGAAAAGGAGGGGCTTAAGCCGCGGGTCGAGATGAGCCTGTCCGACCTGTTCGATCGAAGCGGCTCCCCGAGGAGCTATGACGAGCTTAGAAAGCTCTTCTCCAGAGATCCCCTGGCCAGATGGGCGGGATACGTCCTGGGCGCCTTCCCCGTCCTGATCCACGAGGGGATCGTGAAAGAGTTCCCCTGCGGCGCCGACGTCGCGGTGAGAAGCGATGTGCCGATGGGCGTGGGGATCGCCTCGTCGGCCGCCCTTGAGGTGGCTTCGATGTTCGCGATCGCCGCCTGTTTCGGGATCGAGCTGGAGCCGATTCGGATCGCCAGGCTGTGTCAGATCGTTGAAAACCGGATAGTCGGCGCGCCGTGCGGGATAATGGATCAGATCACCTCGGCCCTGGGCGAAAAGGATAAGCTCATCCCCATCCTCTGCCAGCCGGACAAGCTCCTGGAGCCGATAGAGATCCCGGACTTCATCAGGTTCGTCGGGGTGAGCTCCAAGGCGAAGAGGAGCACCGCCGGGGAGGCATATACCGAGACGAGGACGGCGACCTTCATGGGGCTGACGATCATCATCCGGCGGTTCAACCCCCCGATAAACGGCTACCTGTGTAACATCTCGCCCCAGGAGTTCAGATCCAAGTTCGCCCCCGCCCTGCCGCTGAGGATGAAGGGGGAGGAGTTCCTGAGGATCTACGGGGATACGGTAGATACGGTTACGAGGGTCGATCCGCGCAAGACCTACAGGGTGCGCAGCTGCGCGGAACACCCGATCTACGAGAACCACAGGGTCAAGAGGTTCATCGGGATCATGAGGGGATTGAGCCGGTTCGACACGGCCCGGGAGGCGAGGTCGGAGCTGATCAAGGCGGGCAGGCTGATGTATGCGTCGCACTGGAGCTACAAATACCGGGCGGGGCTGGGGTCGAGGGAGGTCGATCTGATCGTCAAAAAGGCCAGGGAGCTGGGGGTTGAAAGGGGGATCTACGG
>QNBQ01000302.1 GCA_003645735.1 Candidatus Poribacteria bacterium | reverse complement strand
GCCATCAGGGTTGCCCACATACTGGCCAGCGAAGCGATGATCCACTTCATAAAGCTGTAAAACCGCTCGTCCAGCTTGCGGATCTCGGCCCGCAGCTCCCTTATCTCAGCCCCTATCTCCTGTCTCAGCTCCTTGATCTCAGCTTCCACCCTTCCCAAGCGCTTGTCCATCTGCTCCAGGACGCCCTCAACTCTTGCGACCCTCTCCTCAAGCCTCTCGTTCATGGCGTATCACCCTTTGAAAAACAGGGCCAAAATAGCTGCCATCAGCGTCCCCCACATGCTGGCCAGCGCCACGATGATCCACTTCACGAGGCTGTAAAACCGATCATCCAGCCTCTGGAACCCCGCCATCATCTCACTCCTCAGCTCCCTTATCTCGGCGCTTATCTCCTGTCTTAACTCTTTGAGCTCAGCTTCAACCCTGCTCAGACGTTTGTCCATCTGCTCGAGAATCCCCTCGACCCTGGCCACTCTTTCCTCCAGCCTTTCGCTCATAGCCCCTCACCCTTTGAAGAAAAGGGCTAATATTGCCGCCATCAGCGTCCCCCACATGCTAGCCAGTGCAACGATGATCCACTTCACGAGGCTGTAGAACCGCTCATCCAGCCTCTGAAACCCGACTGTCATCTCGTTTCTCAATCCGTTGATCTCATTTCTCACCTCGCTCCTCAGCCCGCTTATTTCGCTTCTCATTTCCTCCCTCAGCATCCTTATCTCAGCGGTTAGCTCCTGCCTCAGCTCCTTAAGCTCGGCTTCAACTCTTCCCAAACGCTTATCCATCTGCTCCAGGACGCCCTCCACCCTAGCTACCCTCTCCTCAAGCCTCTCATCCATCCCTCATATCCTCCCCTCCTCGAGGAGCCGTTTGAAATACCGGATCGTCTCCCTCAGCCCCTCCTCAAGCGGGACTTTCGGCTCCCATCCCAGTATGCGGCGCGCCCTGGTTATGTCGGGGCATCTCACCTTAGGGTCGTCCTGGGGCAGCGGTTTGAAGGTGATCCCCCCCTTGCTTCCGGTCAGCTCGATGATGATGTGCGCAAGGTCGATTATCCTCTTCTCGTCGGGGTTCCCGAGGTTCACCGGCTCGTGGTAATCGGACAGCATCAGCCTGTAGAGGCCGTCGATCAGATCCGATATGTATGTGAAGCTTCTGGTCTGGGATCCGTCGCCGTAGACTGTGAGCGGCTCCCCTTTGAGCGCCTGGGTTATGAAGTTTGGGATCACCCTTCCGTCGTCGGGCCGCATCTGGGGGCCGTAGCAGTTGAAGATGCGGGCGATGCGCGTGTCAAGCCCGTAGCGGCGGTGATACGCCATCACCAGCGCCTCGGCGAACCTCTTCGACTCGTCGTAGACGCTCCTGGGGCCTATGGGGTTGACGTTCCCCCAGTAATCCTCGGGCTGGGGGTGGACCTTGGGGTCGCCGTAGACCTCGGAGGTGGAGGCGTGGAGGAATTTCGCGCCCTTCTCCCTGGCCAGCTCAAGCATGTTGTAGGTGCCCATAGCCCCGACCTTCATCGTCTCTATCGGGAGGTTGACGTAATCGACGGGGCTGGCGGGGCTTGCGAGGTTCAGGATGTAATCGAGCCTGCCCGAAACCCAGAGCGGGTTTGTGATGTCGTATCTGATGAAGGTGAACCTGTCGCCGAACCTCTCGAACAGGTCTGAGATGTTGTCCAGCCGACCGGTTATGAGGTTGTCGACGCAGATCACCTCATAACCCCTCTCCAGCAGGAGCCGGCACATATGCGACCCGATGAACCCGGCCCCGCCGGTCACAAGCACCCTCTCGGCCATCCCTTCCCTCCCAGGGTTTCCGATTCAGGTCACCTTCATGACGATCAACGTCAGATCGTCATGCTGGGGCATCCCCTCGGAGAAAAGCCTGACCTCGTCGTAGATCCTCTGTAGAAGCTGCATGGCCGAAAGCCGGCCGCCGTGGCGGACTATCAGCTCCTTAAGCCTCTCCTCCCCGAACATCTCGCCCGAGGCGTTCATGCTTTCGGTTATCCCGTCGGTATACATCACCAGCACGTCCCCCCTTTTGAGCTGGACCATGTCCTCCTCGTATTGGGCGTTTTCGAACATCCCGACCAGCGTCCCGCCCACCTCAAGCAGCCTCATCTCGCCGGAGCGCGTGTTGTAGAGGATGGGCGGGTTGTGGGCGCCGTTGACGTAGTTGAGGGTGAGGTTTTGAACGTCCAAAACCCCGTAAAAGAGCGTGAGAAACCTCTCAGGGGAGGTATCCCTGTAGAGGGTGTTGTTCACCTTGAAGAGGATCTCGGACGGCGAGTGAATCCCTTCCTCGGCCTGAGTTCTGAGGGCCATCCTGGCCGTGGCCATGAGCAACGCCGCTGGGATGTCCTTCCCGGATACATCCCCGATCGCTATGCCGATCCTTCCGTCCGGAAGCGGTATGAAGTCGTAATAATCGCCGCCGACCTGGGTGGACGGCTCGCTTTTGGCCGCTATCTCGACGCCGGGTATCCTGGGCGGCTCGTCCGGGAGGAACCTCTCCTGGATCTGCCTGGCGAAAAGCAGCTCGTGTTCCAGACGCTGTTTTTCGAGCGCAGCCTGGTGCAGCTGCGCCCTCTCGATCACTATCGCCGCCTGATGCGCCAGGGTTTCCAGAAGGGTGATGTCGTCCTCGGAGTAGTTCGAGCCGTCGTTGCGGTTTATGACCTCCACAACGCCTATGACTTTGTCGCGCAGCTTTATGGGGGTGCAGAGGATCGACTTGGTCCTGAAGCCGGTGCTCTGGTCGATCTTGGGGTAGAACCTCTTATCCTTTTCGACGTCGGCCACGAGCAGGGATCTTCCGTGTTCGGCCACCCATCCGGCTATCCCCTCGCCCTTGGGTATCCTCATGCCGGTGATCTGATCTTTTATCGGCCCCGTCGCCACTTTGACGATCAGGTCGCCCGTCTGTTCGTCGACCATCATCAGCGACCCCGCCTCCGCCTGCATGACGATCTGCGCCGACTCCATTATCGCCACCAGCAGCTCGTCCATGTCGAGGGTGGAGTTCAAAAGCGGCATCACCTCTATGATCATGCCGAGCTTATAGCTTCTTTCGACGAGCTTGGTCAGGTTTTCCTCAAGCTCGGCCACCCATTTTTCAAGCGTTTCAAGCCTTTCCTTAAGCTTGCGAACTTCTTCGCTGTTCCTCCCCATCGTTCACCTCGTCCAGTTTGAAAAAGATCGCCCTGACGTCGGTTCCGCCCATCTCATTTTCGCAAAAAACGAGGTGATCGGCAAGTATCTCTACGAGGTATATGCCGTGCCCCCTCTCGCTGAGGGGGGAGTTCCTTCTCCTCCTTATGACATCGATCCTCCTAAGCCATTTCCCCCCTTCCCCTCCCTTCCCCTCATCCCTGACGAGTATATCGAGGGCGTGATCCCTAAGGGTGATGATGAGGGAGATGGAGGAATGGGGGTCGGAGCCGTGTTCCATGGCGTTGTTGCACAGCTCATCGACAACGAGCTCGATATCATCGACCCTGCTGGGGTGAAATCCGAGCCTTGTGGCGAGGGTTCTGATGAAGTTCCTGACGGCGCATATGAGGGCGATGTCGTTGGGCAGGACGATCTTGATCTGCTGATCCATAGGAGAATCACCGTCCTCGGGGCGGCCGACGGCTCGGGCCGCCGGCCGCCTGAGGAGAGGAAGGATGAAAAGGGGGAGGAGCTCAGAAGCTCCCGACGGCTGCATCCTCGGTGTCGTAGATCTCCAGCACCTTTGAGGCGCCTAGCAG
>QNBQ01000301.1 GCA_003645735.1 Candidatus Poribacteria bacterium | reverse complement strand
CTCATAGATGGGAGGAGGGTCGACGTGGTGGCCGAGGGGGAGTTCATCGAGAGGGGCAGGAGGGTCGAGGTGGTGAAAGTAGAGGGGAACAGGGTGGTGTCAGAGAGGTGAGGGAGGGATGAGGGGCGATCGGAGGATCGTGGGCTACAGGCTGAGGGCGGTGCTGTTCGGCTGCTGCGAGGCTCTTTACCTGGTCATCTGGTCGATCCTACCCTCCCTCGGCACGGCCCATCTCATCGTCTTCTCCGCCGTCAACCTCCTCTTCTGGCTCGTCCACCCCCTTCTGAGGGGCCGGTCGATCTGGTCGCTTTACGGGACTTATTTGTCCTCATCCGTCGGCTTGGCCTTCGCCTTTGGGATCGAGTCAAACCTCCCGCTTTACCCGGCCTATCCGCTGGTCGTTATGGCCGCGCTGGATTTCGGCCTCAACGGAGCCGTCTCCGCCCTCTTCGCCTTCTCGCTCATCTATTTGATCCCGGCGATCACCTTGAAAGGGGTAGGGGTTTACATCCCGCGCGTCGCCGCGCTCGCCTTACTTTCGCTTTTCGCCGGCTTGATCGGGGAGGAGAGGGTGAGGACGGAGAGGAGGCTGGAGAGGATGGAGGATTACCTGGAGCTGCTCATAAACAGCATAAAGAGCGGTGTTGTGGTGACCGATATAGAAGGGAGGGTGGTCTCGATGAACGAGGCGGCCGAGGAGATCCTCGGCTACAGCGCGGATGAGATGAGGGGGAGGAAGCTGGACGAGGAGGTGGTGATCCACCGCGGAAGCAGCCCGATCCTGAAAGCGCTGTCCGAGAGGCGGCCGGTGGAGAGGGTGGACGTCACCCTCCTCTCCAAGGGAGGGGAGGAGATACCGGCCGGGGCGAGCGTCTACCTGCTGGAGGACGGGGACGACATGACGGGCGCGGTGGAGATCTTCAGGGATATAAGCGACATCAAGGAGAGGGAGGCGTTGCTCAGGAGGCAGGAGAGGTTGGTCGCCCTGGGGCAGATGGCCGCCGAGGTGGCGCATGAGATCCGAAACCCGCTGGGCGGGATAAGGGGGTTCGCAAACCTGATTCTCAGGAAGGCCGAAGACGAGGCGATAAAGAGACATGCCTCCTTCATCATCGAGGGCGTCGAGAGCATAGAGAGGATCGTGAACGACTTCCTGGCCTACGCAAGGCCGCTCAACCCTATCTTCAGGAAGGCCGACCTCCACCTGCTGATCAAGGAGTGCCTCGCATCCTCGCTCGAGGGGTTTGAGGGGATAGAGGTGAAGCTTGATCTTTCGGAGGAGGCGAGGGAAGTGGAGGTGGACGTGGAGCAGATGAAGCAGGTCTTCAGGAACCTGTTTTTGAACGCCGCCGAGGCGATGCCCGAGGGGGGGAGGATCACCGTCAGGGTTTATCCCTGGAGGAAGCCGTTCAGGACGGAAATAGGCGGGGAGATCGTCACGTTGCCGCCCGGTCAAACTGTCGTGATCGAGGTGTCGGACACCGGGCCTGGGATACCGGATGAGATAAAGGACAGGATATTCAACCCCTTCTTCACGACCAAAACCACCGGCACGGGATTGGGGCTGGCGATAGTCCACAGGATAATCGAGGCCCACGGCGGGGTTATCTCGGTTAAGGATAGGGAGGGAGGAGGGGCGACGTTCGTCATCAAGCTGCCGATGAACAGGGGAGGTGATCGGGATGGCGGGAGAACGGATACTGGTGGTGGACGATGAGAAGCTGATGAGGGAGTATCTGAGGGAGCAGTTCGAGCAGAAATACAAGGTGGACACCGCCTCAAACGGCAAAGAGGCCCTGAGGATGATCGAGGAGGAGGTATATGACCTGGTCTTCGTCGATCTGAGGCTGCCGGGGATGGACGGGATAGAGCTCATAAGGAGGATAAACGAGCTGTCGCCCGGAACCCAGACGATCGTCATAACCGCCTACGGGTCGGTTGAGTCGGCGGTCGAGGCGATGAAGCTGGGCGCCTTCGATTACATCCAAAAGCCGATCCAATCCCCCGAGGAGCTGGAGCTGAAGGTGGAGAGGGCGATCGAGAGGGGGAAGCTTTTGAGGGAAAACCTTTACCTGCGAAGGGAGCTTAAAAAGGCCGTCAGCTTCAACATGGTCGGCAAAAGCCCGAAGATGCAGGAGGTCTTCGAGAAGATAGCAGCCGTGGCCAAGACGGACGTCACGGTGCTTATAACCGGCGAGACCGGCACGGGCAAGGAGCTTGTGGCCAGGGCGATACACGAAAACAGCCACAGGAAGGAGGGGATGTTCGTGGCGGTCAACTGCGGCGCTTTGCCCGAAAACCTGCTGGAAAGCGAGCTTTTCGGGCACGAAAAGGGGGCCTTCACGGGGGCCTATAAGCGGGAGATAGGGAGGTTCGAGCTGGCGAACGGCGGGACGATCTTCCTGGATGAGATCGGCGAGCTGCCGCTCCACCTGCAGGTGAAGCTCCTGAGGGTGCTTGAGACGGGCGAGTTTCAGAGGGTCGGAAGCCCCAGAACCCTGAAGACCGACGCCCGGGTCATAGCCGCCACCAACACCGACCTGGAGAAGGCGGTCGAAGAGGGGAGGTTCAGGAAGGATCTCTACTACCGGCTCAACGTCGTCCAGATCAAGCTGCCTCCCCTCAGGGAGAGGAGGGAGGACATACCGCTTCTGGTGCAGCATTTCCTGGAGAAATACGGCCCGGATAAGGAGATAGCCCCCGAGACGATGAAGATACTCCTGTCGTATGACTGGCCGGGCAACGTCAGGGAGCTTGAGAACGTCATCGAGTCGAGCTGCGTGCTCTGCAGGACGAACGTCATAACCCCCGACGATCTGCCCGAATACCTGCGGGAGAAGGCCAGGCCGCGCAGGAGGCTGCCGCCCGACGGGGACATGACCCTGGCGGCCGTCGAGAGGGAACACATAAAGTTCGTGCTGGAGCAGAACAACTGGAATATAACGAGATCGGCCGAGATCCTCGGCATAGACAGGGTGACGCTTTACAACAAGATCAAAAAATACGGGCTGAAGAGGGAGAGATGAGGGGAAGGGTTTTGATCGCATCGCCCGATCCGAGCGTGAGGGAATCGCTCAGGTTCGCCCTTCAGGATGAATACGAGCTGCTTTTATCGGGCGACCCGCTGAGGTTTGAGGGGAGGGTCGATCTGGCCCTGATCGACCTGAGCGAGCCGGATCTGGCGCCGATCACCCAGTTCATGGCCGAAAACGAGGGAGTGCCCGTGGTGATAATCAGCTCGGTCAGGGATCCCGCCGTGGCCGTCGAGGCGATGAAGCTGGGCGCCGCCGATTACATCCTGAAGCCGTTCGACGTCGATAGGCTGCGGGAAGCCGTGGAGGGGGCGATGAAGAGGAAGGGGTCGAAGGGGGCGATCATACCCGAGGAGAGGGAGATCATAGTGGACGCCGTCCTCTTCAGGGGGTATTTCTACTACATGGAGCGCATCCGAAACCTCATCCGAGCGCTTTCCTCAGCCCGCGATTGGGACGAGCTAGTGGGGAAGCTCATAAGAGAGGTGGTCGGGGCGTTAGGGGTTGAAGACGCCTTCATCATGGTGAGGGAAGGGGAGATCTTCGAGGTCAAGGGTTATGATCCCGTCCGCGGGAGAGTTGAGGGGATGCTCTCGATCGAAGCCGATCACCCGTTAGTCAGGCTGCTGTCCGAGGGGAGGGTGCTGTTTGAGGGGGAGCTGAGGAGGATGCTCCCGGGCGAGGAGGGGGAGGTGATCTCGAAGCTCAGCGGGCTGGGCGCGCACGTTTACGCCCCGATGATCGGCTCG
>QNBQ01000300.1 GCA_003645735.1 Candidatus Poribacteria bacterium | reverse complement strand
GCTCGGGGTGGAGATCGATATGGAGGACGTGCTGAGGGAGGCGAAGGGCGATTCGGTCGGCAGGCCGCACATAGCGGCGGCGATGGTGAAAAGGGGAGCGGTGGGGAGCATGAAGGAGGCCTTCGAGCTTTACATAGGGGACGGCAAGCCGGCATACATCCCCAAGCCTAAATTGACCCCGCTGCAGGCGGTGGAGCTGATACTTTCGAGCGGCGGCGTCCCCGTCCTGGCACACCCCGGCCTGACGAACAGGGACGACCTGATCCCGAAGCTGGTGGAAGGGGGGCTTAGGGGCATAGAGGTCTACTACCCGGAGCACACGGAGGGACAGGCGAGGTTTTATCTCTCGATCGCCCGCAGGTATAAGCTCATACCGACGGGCGGATCGGACTTCCACGGGGATGTCAAGCCGGATATAAAGCTGGGATGTGTGAGCGTGGGATATGAGGCCGTGAAACAGCTGAGGAGGGCCGCGGAGGAGATCAGGGCCGCCTCAGGTGGACGGCGCTGACGAACTCCGAGAGCAGCTTGGGGTCCTCCTCCAAGACGTTGCCCGTCACGATGAAATCGGCCCCCGCCTCCACCTTCTCCCTCGCCACATCGGGCGACCTTATCCCTCCGCCCACTATGATCGGTATCCCCACCTGGGATCTGACCGCGGAGATCATCTCGTTGGGGACGGGTAGCTTGGCGCCGCTCCCCGCCTCAAGATAGACGCATTTCATCCCCAAAAGCTCCGCCGCGATGGCGTGGGCGCAGGCGATGTCGTATTTGTCCCTGGGAAGGGGACGGGTGCCGCTCATGAACTCCACCGACGTGTATGAGCCGCTCTCTATCAACATGTAGCCGGTCGGTATGGCCTCGATGCCGAACCTCTTTATGAAAGGGGCGGCCTTGACGTGCTCGCCTATGAGGAACTCGGGGTTTCTGCCGCTTATGAGGCTTAAGAAAAGGATCGCGTCGGCGTATCTGGAGAGGTGGTGGGAGGAGCCGGGGAAGAGTATGACGGGCAGGTCGCACGCCGATTTTATCGCCCTGACCACCTCGTCCAGCAGCTCGTTCATCAGGAAGCTCGTCCCCACAAGCAATGCATCCACCCCCTCCTCCCCGCACCTCTCCGCCAGCCTGATCAGCTGTGATCTGTCCAGCTTATCGGGGTCGATCAGGACGAGGTATCCGGCCCCAAACCGCTCCTTGGCGGATATCAACCTCTCCCATACGGCCATAAACCCCTCCGGCGGCCCCTCAGTAGTTCATCGAAACCCCCAGCTCAAACGACACCTTGTGGATCGTCTCGTATCCCTCCCCATCCTCCTTCTTCCTGAACCTGTAATCGTGCACGAGGACGATCTCGAACGGCTGAATGACCTGGAAGCCTATCTTCAGGGTGAAGGCCGACTTCTCGTCCAGGTCGAAGATATCCTTGAACCCGTCGATCCCTATCTTCGTGTATCTCCCGCGTATGGAGACCTTCTCGATCAGGCCCGTCTCGATGAACTCGGCCTGAACCCTGGGGGTCTCGTTGTCGTAATCCTCGAACGAGGCCCAGGCGAAAAGCTTCCTGGGCACCCCCCAGGCGAAGAGGGAGAAGATCCCTTTGAGCGGCTCGGGGTTCAGGATGGACTCGATCTCCCTCTCGGGATCGGACTTTATCCCCTCGTAGAGGTAGTTGAACGGGGTGGGGGCGAAGTCCTCGCCGAAGATCCTGTATTCGACCCTGAACCTGGCGCCCATCGGCAGGTCGAACCCTATCCCGACCGCGTTCCCGCTCCCGTGTCCCTTTATGAAAGCGGCCTCGTCGTAGAGCCTGATCTCCATCAGCTTGCTCCTCAGTATCGGCAGGCCCAGGTCGAACCCGTAGACCGTGAACGGCTCCTCGCCCTCCTCGTAGGGATCGGGGTCGACGTCGGTGATGTATGTCCCGCCGATGGTCAGCTTGTTGATGAGCGGCAGATCCATCCCCAGAAGCGGCCTTATGTATCCCCTTCCGCCGAAGAGGGAGGGCTTCGAGACGTTGTTAAGCACCGCCTCGACCCCGGCTGCCCTGGCGTTCAGCTCAAGCCTCAGCCCGCGCCTGTCGTAGTTGGAGTATCCGCCCATGATCAGGCCGTTTCCGATGAAGACGTTGTCCAGCGCCCCGTAGAGGAGGAAGAGCCTCTCCCCCCTTCTGCCGTATCTGAGGTAGCGGATCATCCTGAGGAAGTCGCCCAGCTCGCTCCACTTCTCGCCGTCCTCGGCCCTTATCCCGACGTCCGGGTTGTAGAGGAAGACGAGGTCGAGGCCTATGCCTATCCTGTCCAAGTTGAGCTCCGGCTGGAGCTGAAACCTCCAGAACGGTTTAAGCTCCCCGTCCTCGGTCTTTATCATCGTCAGCCCCGTCAGGCCGGAGACCCTCCCCTTCGGGTATGAGATGAACTCGTCGGGGATCATCTGCCCCCAGCAGATCCAGGCCGGGAGCAGGGCGAGCAAGACCGTCAGGGCTTTGAGCTTTCGCCTCATTTCCCCCTCCTCACTTCCTCACCTTGATTATAAGCCCCAATCCGACGGCGGCGAATAACATGTTGGCCGCCCAGCAGGACAGGGCGGGCGGCAGGGCGCCTATCTGCCCTATCGCCTCGAACACCGCTATCCCTATCCCCCAATACATGAAGTTGACGAACATCGTCAGCAGGAAACCCGCGGCGAAGCCGGCGTATCCGAACCAGATGGCCAGCGGCGCCCCTATAAGCACCACCACGAACGTCGCGAACGGATAGGCTATCCTGTGGTGCAGCTCTACCTTCTCGATCCTTATCGGCTGGCCGGCCATCAGCTTGTGCCGGGCGAGCCTGTAAAGCTCGGAGAAGGTCAGCTCTTTGGGCCTCATGCTCGTGGCGGCGAAGATCGAGGGGTCCTCGTGGATCGTTAGCTCGATCTGGTCGAACCTCCTCGCCCACACCTCCCTCCCGTTTTCAAACCTCCTCTCGATCCCGTTCACGAGCCTCCACCTGCTCCCCCGCCAGCTGCCCGCCTCGGCGATGATCGACCTCGCCAGCTGATCTCCCTCGAATTGATAGATCGAAACGTTCCTCATCCCGTGGTTTTTGGCGTCTAAAACTTGGATGTAGCAGATCATATCGCCCCTAGCCCTGAAGATCACGTTCCTCCCCCTCACGAACGCCTCCTTCCCCTCAAGCTCCCTGACCCTTCTGTTGGCCCGCGAGACGATCTGATCGTTGAACAGGCCGGCCAGGAGGCAGATCAGGAAGGTGGCTATGAGCGGGTGAATCAGCATCCTGTAGAAGCTCATCCCGACGGCCTTCATCGCGGTAAGCTCGTTCGTCTGGACGAACCTGCCCAGGGCGAAGAAGATGGCCAGCAGGCCGGCTGCCGGGAAGATCTGCATCACCAGGGCGGGCGATTTGTAGAGTATCATCCTCACCACGTCCCAGACGGGTTTGTCCCCCGAAAGCAGCTCGCCGATCTCCTTATCACCCAGCCGGACGATGATCACCAGCCCCACGAAGAAGGCGAAGCTCATCAGGAAATATCGGAGGTATTCCCTGAGGATGTATCTCTCGAGTATCCTCACAGCGCCCGCTCCGCCCGGCCCAAAGGTCGCCTAAAAGTGTAAACTATCGGGGGAGGAGTGTCAACCGAGATCCGAAAGCGCTTGAAATCACCCCCGAGATCCTGTAACCTTTTAGGGAGCGGGAGGTGAGCTATCTATGGCAGAACAAATAGAGGCGAGGCTTAAGCTTCCCGGCGAGATAACGACCATCTGTAAGGTGAGAGGTGAGAAG